>CAOKUK010000011.1 GCA_948472595.1 uncultured Eubacterium sp. | reverse complement strand
TGCAGCTGCTCCAATATGACGATACGGTGACCGTAGACGATTGCCGGGACATGAGCATGGCGGAAATCCATGGCTTAATCAGCGAGCATGAGCATGACGGAGAGTATGAGGAAGAGAGCCACGAAGAGGAGCATCAGCAAGAGGGGGAAGAGAGCTACGAAGAGGAGCATCAGCAAGAGGGGGAAGAGAGCCGCGAAGAGGAGCATCAGCAAGAGGAGGAAGAGAGCCGCGAAGAGGAGCATCAGCAGGAGGATGGCGGGAGCCACGTAGAAGAGCATTCACAAGATAGCCTGCAGGATAATGGAAATGTGCAGGATATAGAAGGGACCCAGAATATGGATTGCGGGCAAGGGCTTGGAGAAGTCCAGGAAAGAGGACAGGGCCAAGGCGCCGGCCATGCGTCAGAGGCAGAATCCCATCATTTTGGGAATGGTGCGGAAGAATCCAGCCCAGGAGGCCATCACCGGGAAGAAGGCCATCGCCGGGAAGGAGGGCATCGCCGGTAAAAGAGCCAGAACCTATGACCGTATCATGGAGCTGTGCGCCTCTGTCCTTTTCTCCGGCAGGAACTTCCGGAAGGGATAAAGTGAGAAATGAACGCCTGAAAATATTTTTTATTTTTTTGCAAGGATTCCGCTTCCTGAATCGTGTTATTTATGAAAGACAAAAAATAAACACCAATTACAGGAGGTCAAGTATTATGAAATTATCAATCAAATGGAAAAAATCAGCCCTTATTATGATGTCGTCCCTTATGCTGTTTGGCAGCTCTGCCGCCGTGCCGGTGATGGCTCATGGGCATGGCGGTAGCCATCACAGCAGCCATAGCAGCAGTCATTGCGCCATCACAGCGACAGGAAGCGGCAGCCAATGCACCGGAGCTGCGGCTGGAAACTGCACCACCCATTGTGTCAACGTTACAGTCGGAAACAGCAGCCACTGCGCCAACAGAAGCAATTGCACTACCGCCAGCGTAAAGAGCAAGAGCAGCACGACGAAAAAAGGCACATATTGCGCTTACCATGAAAAGTACCATAAGAAGAAAAGCGATTGCAAGAAATACTGCAAGAAGCATAAGAAAACCCATAGCAATGGGAAAAGGCACCATATCTAAAAATATTATTTTTCGCCATGATTGATTTGGCGCAGAAAGCCGCTGAATAAAGATGGGCAATGCAGGTTGGGAAAAGGCCTCTGCATTGCCCATTTATTTTTGCGAGCAATGGTCCTAAGCGGGGCGTAGACCAAAGTAGCCCTGCTTGCGCAGATATTTGACGAATGCTGCGGGGGCGAGCCGCAACATTGCAGTGGAATGTGAAAGCCTGTAACGTTCCATTTTTTTCTGCCGATATGGAAATTATGGATTCAATATATTATAATAGTGCCATGCGGCAATGTGACGGACATAAGTAAGGAGCGAAAATGAAGCGGGAAATATTTTTCATGCCGTTAGGCGGAGGGCAGAGAGTGGGGGCCAGCTGTTATTATCTGCGGATTGGAGAGGCGAATATCCTGTTGGATGCCGGCGTGGGATGGGAGGATGGCGTAGAGTTTGAGCCGGATTTCCATGCCCTTGTGACGTCCCCTTGGGTGCAGTCCATGAACCAAATTGGGCAGGTGTTTGTGTCCCATGCCCATTTGGACCATGCGGGCTGTTTGCTGAAAGTGATGAGGCAGGCGCAGCGCGCAGAGGTGTTCATGACGGAGGTCACGAAGATGCTGGCGGAATATCAGCTGTATGACAGGCTGTACATGAATGGGGGCGCAGGGGATGAGTATGGGAGGCTGGAAGCTAGGAGCCTGTTGGAGCGGGTGGCGGTGGTCAGTTATATGCAGACTTTGGATTTTGGGCAATACAAAGCCACTTTTTTCCAGGCGGGGCATATCCCGGGAGCCATGATGGCGCTGTTTGATTCAGGGCAGAGGCGGATTCTCTATACCGGGGACTATTCCTTGGACAGCACGCTGCTGACAGGGGGATGCCTGCTTCCCGGCGGCCTTCAGGTTGACACGGTGATTCTGTGCGGCCTCCATGCCAAGCACCCGGGATACGCCAAACGGGCGGAGGCGCTGTTTCGGACGGTGCAGCATGTGCTTCGGCAGGCAGAATGCGGGCGGCAGTCCGTAAAGTGCTATGTGCCGCAGCTGAGCAAGGGGATCGAGTTCCTGAAGGCGTTGAATGAGTGGAACCATTCTGGCGTCCCTATTTATTTGGATCGGACCGTGTTGGACATGGTGGCGAAGATGGAGCGCCTTTCCATCCCGATTTTAGCCCCATGCAATAAGGTGATGGGGGCGGATTGGCCGACTGGCCCCCATATTTATGTGACCTCCAATCCAAGGGGCGGCGGCTATGGGTTTTACCAGGAGGTCAAGGTGGACTTTTCGCTGCATGAGGATTTTGGGGAAATGAAGCGTTTTATCAAAAGCCTGAATCCCAGGCAGGCTGTCCTGGTCCATTGCGCCAGGGAATTTTCCGTGTTCGACCCTACGGTGGAGCAGGAAATGATGCATGACAGTGAATGCAGGACGCAGTTCCTGTTTGCGGAAGAGAAGGAGTTATACCAATTATAGCAACAGGTTGTTAGGAAGTCAGAGCAGGAGGAATCGAGATGGTAAACAGGAAAAATCCCAAGGTGCAGGAAGCTGCCAGAGGAATCCATGAGGCATTGCTTCGAAAGGTGAAGAGGAAGGGGCAGGTGAAGGAGGATATTGTAATGGAGAATCGGATATTTTCCATCCTCTGCCAGGATTTTGACATAGAGCCCAGAAAAGTCGCCATCCAAATGAATGAGCGGTATGGGTATGATATGACGGGGGATGAGGTGATTCAGGTGTTCCGCAGCCGGCGGCTGTCATACCCCAAAGAGCGCAGGGAGCTGTTGGAATGGGCAGGGAAGGTGGCGGATTGCTTTGCCAAAGCCATGGAGGGGAAGCGGGACGCATATGACAGGTTCGAGGCGATACGCAAGGAAGGGAGCCTGAAGAATGGGAAAAAGCATGATTCTCAGGAGCGCATCGCGGTGCTTATGATTTATGAGCGTTTTCCGGAAATTGACTTGTTTGGCGATGGGGACAGCCGGCACCTGTTGGGGAATACGCTGGGCAGGTATTTTTTCTATGATATGTCGGACGCTGTCAGTGAAGCCTATGGGTTTCCTCAGAATTGGGAGCAGAAGAAAAAGAAAAGCGCAGACGCCAAGGAAGAGAGGAAGCTGTCCTACGAGCAGGCGGTGCGTAAGATTGCACAGTTGGAGAACAGCCTGGAGCGGACCAATACCATGCTGCAGGATTTGCAGGATGAGTTTGAGGAGCAGCTTGAGGCCAGCAAGGTGAAGGAGTTGGCGGACTTTTTCGCCAGGCTCAATTCGGAAAAATATGGCTGCATCCTGGATGAGCTTTTGATGGTCAGGAAGGGAGTGGATGCGCTTCGGAAGAGCGATTATGAGCTCCCTATTGAAATTAACGGCCTGTTCATCATGATTAAGAAGATGATTCAGTTTGTGCGGGACAGCCATATTGAGCCTATCATGAAAATTAATTCCCTGCAAGAGGTGACGGCCTCGGATGTGGAATTCTGCAATTATGAGGGGTCCCCCTTTACGGATCCGGATGAGAAGAAGACCGTGAAAGTGGTTTCCCCGGGCTGGGTGTATAAGGACAAGGAGCTGCAGATAGCAAGGCCGAAAGTAAAGGAGGAGAAGCCATGAAGGGCATATTGGGAGAAGAGCATAACGATTTGTGCGTGGGGATTGATTTGGGCACCACCAACTCTGTCCTTGCCACAATCAATGAGAAGCCCAATGGGGACATCGTCAGCAAGGTGGTGGAAATCCCAAGGGGCGTGGATATGTACAATGTCATGTCAGGGGAGGCGAAGCTGACCACCATGAAAAAGCCCACCCTGCCCTCCTGCGTTTATTATCGGCAGGAAAAGCATTATGAGCCTTTGGTGGGGGATTTTGCCAAGATGCAGTATCCCCTGCGTCCCCATCTGGTGGCAAAGTCCATCAAAAGCCAAATGGGGAGGCCTGCCGCAGAGGGCCTGTCGCCAGATATCCCAGATAAGACCCCTGCGCAGATTTCTGCCAGGATATTGAAGCAGATGCTCAAGGAAGCCTCGCGGATTTACCGCTGCGAGATGACGGACGCCGTCATTACCGTTCCCGCCAATTTCGACTCTGCCATGTGCAAGGCCACCCGGGATGCAGCGGAGCTGGCGGGAATCCAAGTGAGGGATAAGGACGGGAACGAGCGGCCGGTCTTGCTGTCGGAGCCCAATGCTGTCATCTATGATTTGATTAACCAAATCCACAATGGGGAGATTTCCAATCGGATTTTGGATTTGAGCGAGAAAAGACAGGTGCTGGTGTTCGACTTAGGGGGCGGGACCTTGGACATCACCATGCATGAGATTAAAAAAAGGGAGGACAATCCGGATGTCTTGAAGGTGGATGAGATAGCCACCAACCGCTATACCCTGTTGGGGGGCGATGATTTTGACGAGGAGATTGCGAAAGCCATGTACCAGCGGTACCTGAAGCGCTATGAGAGCCATCCGGAGGTGGTCTTGAAGCTGCGGCAGGAAGAGAAGGTGATTATGCCGCAGCTGAGGGTGTATGCGGAACTTTTGAAGCTGGATTTAAACGAACGCTGTGGGGATGACTACAGCTCCGGCTGGGATGACGAGGATGAGGAGATTGAGCTCACCACCGGCGGGAATATGGGGGGCATAGGGTATTCTTATGACGATACCTTTACGAAGGAGGAGGTGGAAAAGATTCTATCTGTCTTTATGGCAGAGGAGCTGTCTTTTGGGGATTATAAGAGGATTGACAGCATTACAGACACCAGGAATATCATTTACCCAATATTGGATGTGCTGAAGAAAGCATCCATGAAACTGGGGCAGGAGGAGGTGAAGGTGGACGCCGTCATTGTAAATGGCGGGATGTCAAAATTCTATATGGTCACGGATCGGCTGAAGGAGTTCTTTGGCCTTGACCCGATTGTTGCCCTGGATCCGGATCAGGCAGTGGCCAGGGGCGCTGCAGTGTACCATTACTACCTGCATAAATATGAGGAATTGAAGGACGATATGAAGCTTCTGGGGAGCGGGCAGGATGCGTCTCGCCCGGATTCGGGCTGGGGCAAGAGGGATGCGCCAAAGCCTGCTGCGCCGCCCTTGGCAATCCAATGGGGCAGGAGCATACTGAACGACAGCCTTTACCTTGGGGTGAAGAATGGGGCTGTCCACAAGATTATCCCCACCGGCGCAGAGCTGCCGTACCATTCGCCTGTGATGACGGGATTTAAGGTGGAGCCGGGGCAGAGCATGATTGCGATTCCCATAAAGAGCCAGAACTTGGACGGCACCTATCGAATTATCGCAAATGGGAACATCACCTTCAAGCAGAATTATCAGGACGGCGCCTATGTGGCCTTCCGCATTTATATGGGCATCAATAAAGTGATTTCCATGATGGCCTGGACCAGTAAAGATGAGGCTGGCAAGCAGAAGATGGAGGAGGGGTATGTGGAAATAGCCATTGACAATCGGGAGCGCTCGAAAGTTAAGGCAAAGTTCATGGCTCCCAAAGGCAGCGACTTGCAGCCCAAAGCGGAGGTCAACAATATGCTGCAGCTGTGCCAGAATTTTGGGAAGTGCAAGAGCAAGGTGGAGAAGAGCAATATCGCAAAGCGGATTGCCGCTTGCGTGAACAATATCTGCAATGCAGGGAACAAGGCGGATTTTGCGGAAATCCTGCTGGATGCGCTAAAGACTGTCTCCTCCGAAGACCCGCGGCAGAGGCTGTTCATTATAGCTAGAAAGATTGGGGAGGCTTGGGAGGATTCCCAGCGGAGGCGGTTGGCCATGGCATGCATAAGCCAGCTCAGTGCGGATATGCAAGGGTACTTGAGCAGCGGGCCGAAGGTGTCCACCAATATCCAGGCCATTTATACCATGAGCATGTGCGCAGACATGGAGCAGCTCAGCAAGCTTTCGGCGCTGCATGGCTCTCCCAGGTACCTCCAGTCCTGCATGTACACCCATGCCAAGACAAAGACAGACCTGCAGTGGCTGCAGGAGGAGTTTGAGAAGGACGTGCGGCTGGTGAAGGGGCGCCTGGGCAGCAACTTGCAGTTCAGCGCCCATGCCATAGGAGTGGCGCTCCGCAGGGATGGCAACCCCATCCTCTCCCCCCAGGCTGAGGCCAAAATCGCAGAAAAGCTCTGCGGCGCCATCCGAACCGGTGGGCTGACAAATGAGGAGCTTACCAGCTGCGTCTTAGCCTTGGGATGGATTTGCGATCAGAGGAGCCAGCCGAGCGGGCTGGGCGCTGCGGTCCTGGAGGACGCATTGGCGGCCCTGCGGGGCGTGGACGACTATTATTCTCCTTTGATAGCCCTGCGCCAGAGGAAAGCGCGGGAGGTGGCTATAAAGATGGTGGTGGGAGAAAGGCTGGATGTGGAAGAAGAGGAATTTTTGCTGACGAAGTTGGAAAGGTAGGGCATGGCAGGATGAGAGTGCTGGTATTATCTGATATCCATGGGAACCTGGCCGCCATGGAGGCTGTCCTTGGGCGGGCCAGGGAGCTGCCTTTGGCAGATGCAGCCATATTGCTGGGGGATGTCATCGACTATGGGATGCATTCCAATGAAATTGTGGAAATCCTCAAAGATTTCCCATATCCTGTCCTGTGCAGCATACGGGGGAACCATGAGCTGGTGATGCTGACTCAGGACTACAGCCGCCTGTCCTCCGACCGATGCAGGCAGTGCTCCCGCTATACCAGGAGCGCGCTGTCAGAGGAGGCCTGGGCTTACATCAAGGAGGAGATGCACCCCAACGGCATGCAGGAGCTTGTGGTGGACGGGAAGCGGTGCCTGGCTGTCCATGGCTCTCTGGAGGATATTTATTGGAAGGGGATTCGGCCAGGGGAAAGCCATCCGGCCTATGCAAAATACGATTATGTGCTGTCCGGCCATTCCCATTTCCCGCATTTTTTTGAGGCGTTTTACGAAGCAGAGAATCCCCATACCCGGAATAAGAAAAAGACGGCGTTCCTCAATCCCGGCTCCGTGGGGCAGCCCAGGAACCTGTGCCCCATGGCGCATTTTGCCCTGCTGGACACGGCTACGGGCGCAGTGGATTTGGAACGGGCGCCATACGATATCAAAAAGGAGCAAGAAGCCTATAGGGGCCAGGTGCATGATTTTTATAGGGCCAGGCTGGAATACGGGGTGTAAGCTGCGCACCGTAAATTATGTCAAATCCAGGGTTTCGTTTAGGAAAACTGCCTTTTGTCCGATAAATAAAGAAGAGCTGTCATGGAGGACAAGCGGATGGAACAGGAGGTTTTGCGGATGAAGACGGGACATCTGGATGCATTTCTGGTGGGACAGACGGCCACAGTGGTGGAGGCCATGCAAAAGATTGATTCGAATGCAAAGGGGATTTTGTTTGTGGCGGATGGAAAAAGGCGCTTGCTGGGCGTAGTCACAGATGGGGATATCCGCCGTTGGCTGATTAAGACGGGGGATTTGCAGGAGACGGTGCAGAAAATCATGAACCCCAACCCCAAGGTGGCATATGGAATGGAAGAGCGAGCGGCAAAGGAGCGCATGGAGAAATATTATATTACGGCGTTGCCCGTGGTAGATGCGAAAGGCTGCATAACGGACATTATTTTCAAGGAGTCCGATGACTTTGCGCTGCGCATGGAAGAGCGGGAGGCCCTTAAGGGCATCCCGGCTGTCATCATGGCGGGGGGGAAGGGCACTCGCCTGTACCCTTACACGAAGATTTTGCCGAAGCCCCTGATACCTATCGGCGACATTCCCATTATGGAGCGGATTATCCAAATGTTCCGGCGGTATGGGGTGCGGGAGTTCTATGCCACCGTCAATTATAAGAAGGGCATGATAAAGTCTTATTTTGCGGAGAACATGGAGGGCTATTCCTTGGAATATGTGGAGGAAGAGAAGCCCTTGGGGACGGCAGGGAGCCTCTCTTTGATAGAGCGCAGGTTCCAGACGCCTTTTATCGTGACCAATTGCGATATTTTAATCCATGCGGATTATGCGGATATTTTCCAGTACCATCAGAAGGCTGGGAATGCGCTCACTATGGTGACGGCTCTAAAGAATATCGTGGTGCCGTATGGGGTCATCCATTCCAGCGGGAATGGGCGGATTGACTCCATGGAGGAGAAGCCGAAGCTGTCCTATTTCGTGAATACGGGAATGTACATCTTAAGCCCGGAGCTTCTTGGGGAGATTCCGCAGGATACGTGCTTCCACATGACGGATTTGGCGGATAAGCTGCTGAAGGAAGGGCGCAAGGTGGGGATGTACCCTATCAGCGAGGATTCTTTCCTGGACATGGGGGAATTTGAAGAAATGCGCCGCATGGAGGAGAAGCTGAGCCTGAAAGCAGAGTGATGGGATTGCGCTGTGGGAGGAAATGCGCCGCATAGCCATTGGCGCAGCGAAAAGATAGATTTTGGAGGGCATGGCAGATGAAGAAAGTTCTAGTGACAGGCGCAGACGGCTTTATTGGGAGCCATCTGACGGAAAGCCTGTTGGAGAAGGGGTATGAGGTGAAGGCCTTCGCCTATTATAATTCCTTCAATACCTGGGGATGGCTGGACAGTCTCCCCGCTGGCAAATTAAGAGAAATTGAGGTGTTCACTGGAGATATCCGAGACCCCAATGGGGTGCGAGAGGCTATGGAGGGCGTGGACGGGGTGTTCCACCTGGCGGCTTTGATTGCCATCCCCTTCAGCTACCATTCTCCGGATTCCTATGTGGACACCAATATCAAAGGCACGCTGAACGTGCTCCAGGCCGCCCGCCAATTGGGCACGGAGCGGGTGTTGGTGACATCCACGTCAGAGGTTTATGGGACGGCGCAGTATGTGCCCATTGATGAGAAGCACCCCTATCAGGGGCAGTCGCCATATTCCGCCACGAAGATTGGGGCGGATCGCCTGGCGGAAAGCTTTTACCGCAGCTTCCAGCTTCCGGTGTCCATTGTGCGCCCATTCAATACCTATGGGCCTAGGCAGTCGGCCAGGGCTGTCATCCCCACGATTATCTCCCAGCTGCTGGCTGGCAAGGAGGAGATTTTGCTGGGGGCATTGACGCCTACCAGGGATTTTAATTTTGTGAAGGACACGGCGGCGGGCTTTATCGCCATTGCAGAGTCAGATAGAACCATTGGGGAAGAAATCAATATCGCTACCCAGCAGGAGATTTCCATTGGGGAATTGGCCGGGGAAATCATTTCCCAAATCAATCCGAAGGCTCGGATTGTGTGCGATGAGCAGAGGCTGCGCCCGGAAAAAAGCGAGGTGAACCGACTATTAGGCTCCAATGAGAAAATCCGGGCGCTGACAGACTGGGAGCAGCAGTATAGCTTCGCCCAGGGGATTGCGGAGACGATTGCATGGATGCGCCAGCATATGGATGCGTACAAAGCGGATATTTATAATGTATAGCGGCAAAGGAGCAGGGCGGATGGAGTTAGAGCAGCAGTTTTTAAGCCTATTGGGGATTGTGGAGGGGCTCCAGAGGCGCGTGTACCAGCTGGAAGAGGAGAATAAGGTCCTGATTCGGGGGCAGAAGCAGCTGTTGGAGTGGGCGGAGCTGAACCAGCAGGACAATGTCCATTTTCAGGACAATGCGGCCTATGAGCTGCGGGACGCCTTGGGGCGTCCCCAAGAGGGGTATTTCCCTAGGATTTTGGATGGGGATGCAGCCATTGAAGAGATTGTGTGGCACAGGAAGTCCCTGGCTCGTTTTGGGGACGGGGAATTTGCCGCCATTGCAGGGCGGATTCGCCACAGGTTCCAGACAGAGCTGGATGGGGAGCTGCAGCGAAGGCTTGGGGAGGCGCTTCGGGCGGATAATCCGGATTTGCTGATTGGGATTGCGGACAATTATGGCAGCTTGGAGAAATATACGGAACAGACCAGGCGGGAGATTCGGCGTTACCTAACCCCTAAGGTGCGCAAGGAGCATTTAAAGCTCTTAGATCCCAGGCGGGCATATTATGACGCCTATGTGACCAGGCCCTATGTCATCTATCAAGATAACCAGACAGAGGCTCCCAGGAAGCGGTTTTTGCGGCTCAAGCAGATTTGGGAAGGGCGGGACTGCATTTTTGTGGAGGGCGTCATGACAGGCCTTGGGGTGGGGAATGACTTATTCGATAACGCAGGCGGCATTCGCAGGATTTTAGGGCCTGCGGAGAATGCGTTTTCCAAATATCAGGAAATCTTAGGCGCCTGCCTGCAGCAAGAGAAGGATGCCCTGTTCCTATTGGCTTTGGGGCCGGCAGCCACCATATTGGCCTGTGATTTATGCAAGGCCGGTTATCAGGCCGTTGATATTGGGCACATTGATTTGGAATATGAGTGGTTTTTGCGAGGGGCCGGATGCCGGGTTCCCGTCCAGGGGAAATACAACAACGAGATGGGGGAGGAGCAGCAGGTGTCCCCCATTGAGGACAGCGTCTATGCAAGCCAGGTAATCGCCGATTTTTCCTGATTGGGAAAGAGGCATGGGCATCCTGCAGCAAATGCGTTAGAGCGCGCGAAGAGAGAGGAAGCGGTATGGACATATTATTTTACCGGTACAACAGCATTTGTGAGCCGGATTTGATTGCGGTCATGGCAAGGCTGGGCCATGATGTCAGCGAGATTACAGAAGAGATGACCAATAAGGAGCTAGGGCCGAAGGGGCAGATGGAATTGGTCAGCCAAGCCTTGAAGAAGAAGCGGTACCAGGCCGTGTTCAGCATTAATTTTTTCCCGGTGGTGTCGGAGGTATGCAATATTTTCCGCATCCCATACGTCTGCTGGGTGGTGGATTGCCCGGTGATGGAGCTTTATTCTCACTCCATCCGCAATCCCTGGAATCGGGTGTTCCTGTTTGACTATGCTCTGTATGAGGAGTTTTGCCAGGAGAACCCGGAAGGGATTTTCTATCTGCCCCTGGGGGCGGATTACCGGCGGCTTGACGCCCTGCTGGAGACGGTGACCCAAGAGGATAGGGAAAAATACGCCGCAGACGTGTCCTTCATCGGCTCCCTGTATACGGAGAAGTGCCCCTATAACCGCCTGAAGGGGGACAGCTACCTGAAGGGTTATCTGGATGGCGTGATAGAGGCGCAGCTAAAGGTCTATGGCTACAATTTCCTGGAGGAATGCATTACGGATGAGGTGCTGGAGGCCTTTCAAAAGGCAGTGCCCTTTTACCAGTTCCCGGAGCGGGCAGTCCACAATGACCGGGCGGCCATGGCGCACCTGTATCTGGGCAATAAGGTGACGGAGCAGGAGCGGCTGCGGCTGCTTGCGCGGGTCTCTGAGGAGTTTGAGCTGGATTTATATACCGCAAGCGATTTCAGCCCCCTTCCGAAGGCTCATTATCGGGGGCTTGCCAAAACATCCACGGAAATGCCGAAGATTTTCCATCTGTCTAAGGTAAACCTGAACTTTACCTCCAAGCCCATACGCACGGGGCTGCCCCTGCGCTGTTGGGATATCCTGGGCGCCGGGGGATTCTTGCTGACGAATTACCAAAGCGAGCTTACGGAATATTTTGAAGTGGGGAAGGATTTGGAGGCCTTTTCCAGCCAAGAGGAGCTTGTGGAGAAAATCAGATACTATCTGAGCCATGAGGAGGAGCGCAGGGAAATCGCCCGGAATGGCTGCCAGAAGGCGAGGGAGAATTATTCCCTGGAGATAAGGGTGCGGCAGATGCTGGGAGAGGCCTAGCGTCCCGTTCAGCCGCCTTGTTGGGCGTTGGAAATTTCTGGAAACGGCCTGAGAAGAAGGCCTTTCAGAGTCTGGCAGTGGATAGGGTTAGATTCTGCCGCAGGGGGATTTGAAATAAGGCTGCCGCAATCCCATTGGCTTTAGACAATGGGTAGTTCACAGGAGCTAAGGAAACCGGCATTGGATGCCGGGCAAAAAGAAAGGATAAGGAGAGATACGAAATGGAAGATTTACGCGCACAGCAGATTGAGGCACTGGAGGTGCTTGCAGATTACAATGAGAGGCTGGTTAAGAGCATGAACGGCGTGATTGGGGAGCTGAAGGGAGAGAGGAAGGAGGATACGGATCAGTACCTAGAAGAGATTATTAAGGGGATCAATTGGGAGATTGGCATTTTAAACGGCACGTTGTCCCTGATTAACGAAGGGGAAGAGCGGATTCAGAAGGAAGAGATGAACAGCAGCATCTTAAAGCTGAGCAAAGCCCTGGAGGGGAAGGTGGATCAGGAAATGGCGGAAGCCATGCAGGAGGCTCTGCCTATGTTCGAGAAGCTGGGCAAGGTAGCCAAGGAAATTGTGGAAAAATCGTGAAAAGTTGGAAATAGCGGTTGTGGAAATGCGCTTTGTCTGCTATAATGAGGGCAAAATAAATGGAAGAAAGGAGGGTCTTATATGATTTCAGGAATTAATAGAAGCCAAAATGTATCTCTGTACCAAAATTTGCAGAAGAATTACCAGCAGCTGTCCAGCGGCAAAAGGATTAACCGGGCAGCGGATGATGCGGCGGGTTTGGCCATAGCCCAGAAGCTGCTGACCCAGAGCAATGGGTATGATATGGGAACCCGCAATGCGGCCACCTCCCAGGATATGATAAATGTGGCGGAAGGTTCCCTTTCCACCATTTCGGATTCCCTGCAGAGGATTCGGGAGCTGGGCATCCAGGCGTCCAATACGGCTATTTATGGGGACGAGGATCGGGCAGCGATCCAGCAGGAGATTGACCAGCTCAAGCAGTCCATTTCAGACGCTGGCAGGAACACGCAGTTCAACAACAGGAACCTTTTGGACGGCTCCATGGGCAGGTCTCATGTGGCCTCCGGCCCGGATGGCAGCGGGATGGATATCAATATGCCCAACGCCGTGCTGGAATCCTTGGGGATTGCGGACTTTGACGTGACCAAGGACTTTGATGTTTCATCCATTGACAGCGCCATTGACAAGGTGTCGTCAGCCAGGAGCGGGTTGGGGGCGGCCTATAACCGCCTGGGGCATACCATGAATTACAATGCCTACGCATCCTTTAATATCACTTCCTCCCGCAGCCGCTTAGAGGATTTGGACTATGGGACGGCTGTTTCTGACATGAAGAAGAACAGCTTGCTGCAGGAGTACCGCTTGATGATGCAAAAGAGGCAGGAGGATGAGAACGGAAGGTTTATCCAGCTGCTGAGGTTCCAGTCATAAGGATTAAGCACTGAGGGTATAAGAATGCCGCCATAGAAAGAGCGATGATGCCTTTCTGTGGCGGCGTTTTTTCACAATTCCCTAACAATAACGATCCATCATCATTCCGGAATAAATGGAAGTGATGTAGGGAGTGACCAGGTTCCTGCCTGGCCTCTTGTAAGTGACGACTATTTTATCCACATATTTCATAGGGTCTAAAGAGGCGTTGTTGGCCTTTGTGTTCAGCAAATCCTTGAAATTGTTCAGCACGGACAGATGCTCTTGTGCATTGCCGTCAGAGACTGCCTCTGTCAGCAGCGCCTTGTCTATGGAAATCTCGCCATTGTCCTGGACCAGGAGCCCGATGCCCTCCAAATTCTCCTGAAAAGTGAAGGCCGTGCTGCTCATGTCCTGATAGAGCTTCGTGCTTTGCTGCTGCAGGTCGGCGTACTTGTTGGCCGTGTCCAAGATGGAATTATAGGAGTCCACCAAAGTCTGGATGTTGTCGGCCATGGCGTCCGCATTTGTCTTGAAGCCGATGATGGCGGGGCTGTTCTCTTCGCTGATTCCATGGAGCGTCAGCTCAAACATATTGTTCACGGTAAAAGTGTTGGAATAGGAAGTGCGCTCCCTGCCATTTAACAGAAACAGGGAGTTCTGCGCCATCTGGGAAGTATGGTCGATTCCAAGCGCCTCAATGGCGGCGATGGAATCATGGTTAATCTGCGGGGCGATGGAGAATAAATAATTCTCCCCCTCAGAAATCCCGGTGGATATGGACTCAATCTGCAGTGCGCTCAGCCCGGTGGAATCCTCCACGACAGAGGTGCGCAGGCCGATGTCCGCATTGCTAATGAGGTTGGCCAGCTTGTTCTGGACAGAGTAATTGGTGTCGTCTGAGTTGATGGAGAACTGGAACTCATAAGTGGAGCTGCTGTTCTCCAAGTCAAAGGAGTAAGTGCCGGGGCGAAGGCTCAGGCGGTTCTTATCCAGGAAATTCCCTAAATTAATCTGGGAGGTGGCCAGCTCCTTCACCTCCACGCAAAAATTCTCCTCTCCATCCAAGTCATGGCTGTTGCCGATGTAATTGGCAGATACAACGTCCTCTTGGGAGGAAATAGCAATCTTCTTGTGGAATGCATTGCCGATTCCTTCTTCTGCATCAGAAAGGGAAGCGACTACGTTCTTGATGGCGCGTGTGCTCTCCTTAATGTCGATGGCAAATTTCTGGACGTCTTCCGTATGCCGAATCTTGTAGAGAGGGGAATCCTTGTTGATTTTTACGATTTTGTTGTATATATTGCGCAATTCGCTCTTCTTATGCGAATCGTACCGGGAAGCCGATTGCTTGGCGTATGTGCTTAGGTAATAATTATAAGCGGTATTGATACCGGCCATTTGCGTCCCCTCCTTTCATCCTTGAAATCGTGCTGAAAACACGGGGGGTGGTTACTCCATGTATTTATACGGTATATCGGCAAATAGTGGGAATTTATTAATACTGGATATGGAAAGAATCCGGCAGGTTAGAGGGGTTTTGCAAAAGAGGGGGCGCATTTACGGATTCTTTACAATTGACTGAATATTTCCAGAGGAAAAGCTGGTAAGATGGAATGCAGCAAGGCAATACAGCCATGGATTTATGGCAGAAAGGATGGGATTTGTTAGATGAGAAGGAATTATGCGTCAATCACAGCGGCATGCCTTTGCGCATGTCTCCTGGCAGGATGCCAGGAGACGCCGGAGGATTCCATTGTGAGGGAGAAGGGTCAAGCCAGCATCAAGGAGTATGAAAGCGCAGAAGTAGAAAGCGGGAAGGAAGGCGCAAGCCTGCGGGAGCAATTGGGTGCGCCAGAGCATTATAAGAATCAGGAAAGCTATGAGGACGGCAGGCTGGTGGTGGATACGGATGCAGAGGTCATCCTGCCAAAGGCCGCATCCCTAAACACTTACGCCGTGTCCGCCAAGGAAGTGAACCAGGATATGATTGATTTGCTGACAAATGCGTTTTTCGAGGGGGATAAGATTTACCACGTGTATTCTTACAATAAATGGACCAAGGAAGACTACCAGGAACAGATTACCATCTTGAAGAAATATAAGGCGGAAGGGAACTTGGACCCTTATGAGTATGGGAAAGATGAGAATGGGGAGATGGTGTTCCATATCGATGAGCAGATTGCCCAATACGAGGCGGAGATGAAGGAAGCGCCGGATCAGGTGGTGAAGGAAGAGGTAAAGCCGTCCTTCGGCCTGAAATGGAGCAGCGAGAAAGGGACGGAGCATATGGAGGTGGATGACGACAGCTTTTGGGGCGTTGCCGAGACGGATCATGGCAATTATAACTACCATATCTCCTATGGGCTTGCGCCGGACATTACCGTCAAGATTGAAAAGAGGCGAGAGGACCTTCCAGATAGCATGGCTTTCAGCGCATGGGTGGAAGGGAAGTATCTCTTGGATGGGAAAGGGGGGCAAAATGACTATTTGCCGGAAGAAACCATCCAAAAATTTGTGGATATCCCTCTTGCGGACGCCCAAAGGGTGGCGGAAGAGGCTGTGGATAAGCTGGGTTGGGACTGGAAGGTATATAATTGGGGCTATGGCCTGTTCCGATATGGGGAGGATCCCATCCGTGAGGGCAATATCCTGGATGGCGGGTATTATTTCCATTTCACAAGGGAGGTGGACGGCATTCCCCTGACCTATACGGACGCCTACGGAGGAGCCTTGGAGGACATGGACAGCACGCTGACGCCCTGGAGCTATGAGCGGTGCGATGTGGTGGTAGGGGATGACGGCATCCAGGAGGTGGAAATCTTCAATCCTTACGAGGTGGGGGAGGTGCAAACAGAGCATGTGAAGCTGATGGATTTTGAAAGCATTGTGAAGATATACGAGCAGATGATGGAAGTGACCAATGCGGATATGGCAGACTTCGAGAAGCAGAGGACATTCCATATTCGGAAGATCGTGCTGGGCTACAGCCGGATTTACGACCCTACCAGGGATAATGACGCAGGGCTTTTGGTGCCGGTGTGGGATTTTTTCGGAGGGTTTGACTCAGAGATGGACGATTATTTGGAGAAAAACAATGGGGAGCATTCCGACCAGAGCTTCCTGACCATCAATGCCATTGACGGAACCGTAATCAATCGGGATATGGGGTATTAGGGAGAAGACAGATGGATATGATTAAGAAAATCGCATTGACTGCGTCAGCCATGTTATTTGTGCTGGCGCAGGCTTTTTCGCTTTCTGTCATCTGGGTGAACCAGAGGGAGAAGGTGGAATTGGTGAGGAAGCAGGAGGGAAAGATGTTTGCCGAATGCGCAAGAGAATTTGGGCGCGAGTTTGTCCCGACTCGATATAAGGAGGATATGGCAGATTATGTGGCGGCCTATTATTTCCGGCAATGCATGCCGGAGTATGCCGCTATTTATAGGGGGACGAAAGAAGTGTACAATGGGAGCCCTTTTGCCTTTGACCCAAGCAAGGTGGATTTGGAAAAAAGGACTCACCTAAACTTTTATAGACAGGAAGAGATGAAGGGGAAATCCCTCTTGGTGTTTTGCGAGGGGCTTGGCGTAGTGGGCAAAGGGGGACAGGCCGATTACATGATGTTCTATGCGGTGGATATCACGTATGTGTATGAGGGAGGCATTGCGTTGGCGGTGCGGGAGGCCATTCTCTCTGTGGCTGCATCTGCGGGGATGGCTCTGCTGTTGGTATGGATGATTAAGAAAATCACAAAGCCCCTGCAGGCGGCCAATGAGGCGCAGAGACAGCTTATCGGGAGCATGTCCCATGAGCTGAAGACGCCCCTTACGGCAATGAAGGGCTATGCGGAGACCTTACTGCAGGTGCAGCTGTCAAAGGAGCAGGAAGAAAAGGCGCTTCGCTATATCAATCGGGAAAGCGGGAGGCTTTCCCGGCTGTCAGAGAAGATGATGGAGCTGACCCGTCTGTATGAGCCGGAATGCAAGATTGCCATGCAGAGGGTTTCCTTGGGGAAGCTTTTGGATGAGGTGGAGGAAAGCGTGAGGCACAGGCTGGCGGAACGGGGGATTTCCCTGGTGCGGGAAGGGGAATGGCAGGGAGCGGAAAAGGAATTGGATCCGGATTTGATGGCCAGCTTTCTCATTAATTTGATAAATAACAGCGTGATGGCTTCCGAGGAGGGGAGCCGTATTTACGTGGGCGCAAATGGGCAAGCCCTGTGGGTGCGGGACGAAGGCTGTGGAATACCCCCTGAGGAAGTGGATAAAGTGCGGAAAGCATTCTACAGGGTGGATAAGTCCCGTTCCAGGAAGAGCGGGAACATGGGGCTGGGCCTTGCCCTATGCGAGCAGATTGCAGCGGCTCATGGGGGGAGGATGGAGATTTACAGCCAGGTTGGGAAAGGGACGAAGGTGGAAATCCTGTTAAAATAATCGTTTTATGCTCATAAGCCGCCCTTTACGGATTCTTTACAACTGGATGAATATTTGAAGAAGGAAAGCTGGTATGATATCTAGGACGATGCAAAGAGGAGGTATTCAAATGAAAAAGAGATATCGGGCGATCCTGGCAATGTGCCTTTGCGCCAGTGTGTTAGCGGGCTGCCAGGAGACGCCGAAAGATTTAATCGTGAGGGAAAAAGGGGCGGCAAGCCTTAAGAAATATGAGAGTGCGGACGAGGCTGAGAAGCCGGAGCCAGAGAATGGAAGCGAAGGGGAGAATCAAAATGGGGGAGAAGGCGGAACGGAAGGCGGAGAGGAGCAGGGGGCAAGTCCCTTGCGGGAGTTCTTAGGCGCGCCGGAGCATTATGCAAATCAAGCAAGCTATGAGGACGGCGCATTGGTCATCGACACCGATGCGAAGGTTGTCCTGCCAGAGGCGGGCGCCATGAACACCTATGCCGTGTCTGCCATGGAGGCCAACCAGGACATGATTGATGCGGTGACGAAGGCGTTTTTTGAAGGGGACAAGATATACCATATGTATTCTTACACGAAATGGACGAAAAAAGACTACCAAGAGGAGATTACCAGACTAAAGAAGTATAAAGCGGAAGGGAATTTAGATCCTTATGAGTATGGGACGGATGAAGAAGGAAATTTGATGTTTGACATTGATGCGCTGATTGCCAGGGATGAGGAGGATATGAAGCAGGCGCCGGATGAAGTGGTGAAGGAGGAGGTGAAGCCTTCTTTTGGACTGGAATATATAGATGGAGAAGGGGCGGAGGCAGAGAAGGCAGTGGATGACGATTTCTGGGGCATCGTGGAAACAGACAATGGCAATTATTCCTATCATATCAAGCACGAGGTTGGGCCGACCATTACCATTTCCATCTCGAAGAAGCGCGAGGATCTGCCGGATCCAAGGGTGTTCACCACATGGCAGGAGGGGCAGTACTTGCTGGATGGGCAAGGGGGCGAACACGTTTCGATGACAGAAGAGCGCATGAAGGAGTTGGCAGGCATTTCCCTTGCGGACGCCCAGAAGATAGCGGAGGAGCCCATTGATAAGCTGGGCTGGGACTGGAAAGTGTATGGATGGGATTACGCCGTGTTCCGCTATGGGGAAGATCCGACAAAGGAGAATACGGCGATGGATGGGGGCTATTATTTCCACTTTACAAGGGAGCTGGACGGAGCGCCATTGACCTACACAGATTCCTATGGCGGAGCCTTGGAGGATATGGACAGCACCCTGGAGCCTTGGGGTTATGAGAGGTGCGATGTGGTGGTGGGCGACGACGGCATCCAGAGCGTGGAAATCTGCTGCCCTTATGAAGTGGGGGAAATGCAGACGGAAAATGTGAAAATGATGGACTTTGACAGCATTATCAAGATTTATGAGCAAATGATGGAGGTGTCTAATGCGGATATTAGCAAATTTGAGGAGCAGAGGACATACCATATTCGAAAAATCACCTTAGGGTACAGCCGGATTTATGACCCCACCACAGATAATGACACCGGGCTTTTGGTGCCGGTTTGGGATTTCTTTGGCGGGTTTGACACAAAGAGCGATGGCTATGAGAGCAAGAATTCCGGGGAGCATTCAAACCAAAGCGTCCTAACAATTAATGCGGTGGACGGGACGGTAATCAATCGGGAGCTTGGGTATTGAAATTGTCATAAGAAGGTATGGGAAGGGGGCGCTGGGGCATGAGATTGGAAAGGCAGGCCGATGCAGAGGAAACTAGGGCGAAAGGAAGCGTTTGGCATGGGAAACGGGGCGTTGCAAGGCAGGTCGCTGCAGTGGTGCGTTGGAATTTCCAGGGCTTTTTTAAGAACCCGAGGGTAATCATAACATTTTTATTTTCCTTTGTATTGTGCTTTTTCTTGAGCGACCGGGCGATGATGGTGGCGGAGTACTATGAGTCTTCCATGCAGGCCTTTGAGCCTTTTATCTGGACTTTTGGGGACGCCACTTCCATCCTGCTGTGCTCCCTGCTGCTGATTTTGCTGTTTATCGACTTGCCAAAGCTGAGCCCGTTTACGCCTTATATGCTGCTGCGCATGAAGAAGTGGAGGTGGCTGCTGGCGCAGTTTGTCTATATCTTTCTGGTGACAGGGCTGTATATGGGGTATGTGCTGCTGGTGACCAGCCTGCTGTGCATGCAGAAAACCTTTGTGGGGAATGTGTGGAGCAAGACGGCGGCGCTTTTGGCCTATTCCACCATGGGGAAGGCCTTGTCCGTCCCTTCTTCCGTGAAGGTGATGGAGAGCACCAGCCCTGTGGAGTGCAGCCTGCAGATTGTGCTGCTTTTGGTATGCTATGCGCTGACCTTGAGTTTTTTGATGCTGCTCTTCCAAATGAAAGCAGGAAAAAAAGCGGCGGTGGGGGCGGGGCTCTGCTATAGCCTGTTCGGTTTTTTGCTGGATCCGAACGTGTTGGCGAAAATCCTGGGGAAGGATGAGTACGAGATGTTCTTTATCCGGCGGATTACGGGCTGGGTCAGCCCTTTGAACCACGCCACCTATGGGATGCATGATTTTGGGTATGACGTCCTTCCGTCGATTGGGCAGTCCTGCATGATATTCCTGGGGATTTTGCTGGTTTTGGCAGGAGGCGCATTTGGCATATTGAGAAAGTATAATTTCTCCTCGTTTACAGGGGAATAGAAGGAATGCGCCTTGGCCAAAGAGCGGCGGCTGGGGACAGTTCTTAAGCGGAGAAAGGGGCTGTGGGCGATAAGGGAATTAATGCGGGAAAGGGGCTGTGGGCGATGAAGGAATTGATGCAAGAAAGGGGGCTGTGGGCGGCGGTCTTGCTCTGCCTTGGGGGCATGGCGGCGGGTTTCCCATTTTATCAGATGGAAGCGCCGTTGGCGGCAGGGAGCTTTCTGGATTATTGCAAGGCGGCATTGGAGGGGCAGGCGCTGCTGTTTCTGATTCCCATTGCCGGCGCGCTTCCCATGGGGGCGGCCTTTGTGCGGGAATCCTCCAGCGGCTTTTTGAAGCTGTACCTGACCAGGACAAATCGGATGGAATATATCAAGCGGAAGACACTGCAGATTTATATGGGGGGCTTCCTGCCCTTTTTCCTGGCCGGGGCAGGCATGCTGGCATTGGCGTTTTTGCTGGTCTATCCCTTGGAGCTGCAGGGAGCCATGGATTGGGGAAAGCTTTGGCAGGTCGCAAGGGTTTTGCTGCGGGTATCGCTGTCTGGGGGGATTGTGGCAGGGATGGCGGGAATCTTTGCGGCTGTTTTTATGAATTATTATATGGCTTATGGGTTGCCCTTTGTCTGCTATTACCTGCTGGTCATATTAAAAGAGCGTTATTTTGCGGGGATGTATGCCATGTATCCGGCAGAATGGGTGGCCGCAAAGCAGGATTGGGGGACGGATGGGAGCGGGATTTGGGTATTTTTGGGGGCATTCTCAGCGGCGGTGATGCTCTTGCATGGGCTGGCGCTGTCAGGGAGGCTGCGGGAGGTATGAGAGATGGCCTATATAGAGATTGAGCATGTGACGAAAAAGTTCGGGGAGGACATAATCCTCAATGACATTAATATTGCGATGGAGCAGGGGAAGGTATATGGGATTTCCGGCAATAACGGCTCTGGAAAAACAGTGCTGATGAAATGCATTTGCGGATTCCTTCCGGTGACCGGCGGCAGGATTTCCGTGAAAGGGAAGGTGATTGGCATAGAGATAGATTTTCCGCAAAGCATAGGGGTGATAATCGAGACGCCAGGTTTTTTGCCGAACTTGAGCGGGATGCGGAATCTGGAGATATTGGCAGGCCTGCAGGGCAAGATTGGCAAGGAAGGCATCCGGGATGCGATACGGAAAGCAGGGCTTGACCCGGGGCTGAAAAAGTCCGTGTCGAAATACTCTTTAGGGATGCGCCAAAGGCTTGGAATTGCACAGGCGATTATGGAAGACCCGGAATTTTTGATTTTAGATGAGCCATTTAATGGGCTGGATAAGCATGGGGTGGCGGATATACGAAATCTGCTCCTGGAATTGAAGGGGCAGGGGAAAACGATTATTTTGGCAAGCCATAACAGCGAGGATATTCGGATTTTGTGCGATAAAGTCTATGAGATGGAC
>CAOKUK010000010.1 GCA_948472595.1 uncultured Eubacterium sp. | reverse complement strand
ATGCGCCTGCCTGATTTCTTGGGCAAGACTGGCCAAGCAAAATACGATTACCAGGCCAAAGGCATTACGGAAAAGGAGCTGGAGATTATTGGCCTGGTAGCGGAAGGGTGCAGTAACCGGGAGATTGCAGGGCAGCTTTATTTGAGCGAAGGCACGGTGCGGAATTATATAAGCTCTATTTTGGAAAAGCTGGAATTGCGGGATCGGACGCAGATAGCGGTATTTTATTACCAGAACCCTTAAAAGCTATTGCCTGCCATGGGGCTGGGCATTCGGGACGGACACGCAAATACGGAATCCGCATTCGGCAGAAACGGAAAAGTGCCCATTCAAGCTGTCTGCCCTTTCTTTCATATTTGCAAGCCCCATTCCAGCCCCCTCTGTATTTGCCAGCGCTGCCCAAGCGCTGGCTTTCTTTGCGTTGGCGCCATTATCTGCAACGATTAGCTGGTAAAAGCTGGGATGCTCCCGCAGCGTGATGGAAATCTTATCTGCATCGCTATGGCGCGCAATATTGGACAAAGCCTCCTTTGTGATGGAAATGAAGCAATATTTGACAGGGGCAGGGACGGAGCCGCCCATGTCATAATCCAGGCGTACCTGGTAGCTGCGAAAACCCGAAAGCAAGTCCCGGATGGCAGATTCTAAGTCAATGGAATCCTCATGGAGGCCATGGACGCTGCTTCGGATGGCGTCCATGGCCGAAGATAGCGTGGACTTTAAGGCGCACAGAGGCTCTTTGAGGCTTTCTTGCTGGTTGACGGCCATCAGGGCTCCGGACTGGAGCAAAGCGCGGGACAGCATATGGCCCACGTTGTCATGGATTTCCTGCGCGATGCGGTTCCGTTCCTTTAAAGTGGCGATGTGGATTTCATGATTCTGCCTTTCTATAATATCCCGGTTCTTTTGCTGCAGGAACAAGTGATATTCCGTGGATTCGTCCCGCAGCAGGCGGAATTCTTGCTTTAGCCGGAGCAGTTCCTTTGTCCGCCGGGCCAAGCCCCAGGACAGCAGGCAGAGGAAAGAAGCCATCCATGCATAGAAAGCCCAATTCTTTCGGAAGGCAGGCGCTTGAAAAGCCGCATTCCCCAGCAAAGGGCGCATTTTGCTCCCAAAAGCCAGAAAGGGCAGCAGGCAGGCGCCAAAGTGCCAGCACCCCTCAAAGGCGATGGACAGCTCATAGAACAGGAAAGGCAGCAGGATGCTAAAAGCCGGGTGCGCAAGGCTTGCTGCGATAAGAGAAAGCCACAGGAGGACAAGGGGAAGCCGCATGCATGCAGGCAGGCGGCGCAGCGGGAGTCCCTCCGGGTTGCAGCAGCTGCAAAGGCAGAGGAAGGTAATGGCAAATAAAAGGACTGCCACATGGAAGCCGGAGATTTCCGGCATCCCATGGAGGAAAAGCAGCGCGCAGCTGATAAGCAGCATTAATTTGTCAAATAAGATAGACATAGCAAAATCTCCCCTTTCTGTCATTTGGGCTAAGTCAGGATTGCCCAGGCACTAAAATGCTCCAGTCAATATCCGTCACTTTTGCATCAGATTCCAATGCGCGGCTCACCATATCTTGAAACTCTTCCCATGTGATGGGCTCGCCGTCCCGGAAGGAAAGCGTGTTTCCATTGTCGTAATAGCTGATATATTCGTGGTCAGCCACGAAAGAATAGCCGTCCTCTGTAATCTTTTCCCAGATATATGCCGCTCCCGTTTCTGTTTCTTCGCCAGACAGGCGGCTTTCCCATATCATCCCATTGTCATAAATCGTAAAATTCGACGAAGGATAATTCCCGGATTTGACAGCATTATTTCCGTCAAAGGTGTACAAGTCTATAATGCTGGCATCCATTCCGTTGTCAATGCCAAGCAGCAGTTCCTCTGCGCCGTTTCCATCGATGTCGTAATATGCATAGCATAGGTTCCAAGAAGGGATGTTCGCAAAAGAGCCCATAATCACTGTATTTACATTCGGATACTGATTTCCGTAGGATTGTTCAAACCCCCCGCCATCCTCATCCGGCTTTACGCCGGCAGCTTCCGTATACTCATCTAAAATCGCCTGGTAGGCGTCTTTCCTTGACTCTTCCGAATTATCTGCTTCCGGAGGCTCTGTTTCTTCCTCTTCCAAAGGCGCATCCTCTTCCTCTCCCGTAGTCTCTGTCTCTTCTTCCGCTTCCGGGGGCGCTGTCTCTTCCCCCTCTTCTGAAAGCTCTTCATCCGGGGGCTCTGCTTCTTCGCCCCTCTCTTCTGGCTGAACCGCTTCTTCCTGCGCTGCGGGAGGCTCGCTTTCCCCATTCTGCGCCATGAACCATAGGATTGTGCCGCCGATAAGGGCAGTGGCCACAATGCCTGCTATGATTTTCGCCGTCATTCCCTGAAAGGCCGCCCTTATGCCTGTTTTGGCCGCTCCTGATCCTATTGTATCCGCCCCTGAGCCTGTTTCGCCATTTAGCGCTTCTCTCCCGGAATCATCCATGCCATCAAAACCCTGTCCGCCATCACTTCTGCCAGCGCCCCTCCCGGACTGGATGGCCTGTAAAATATCCGCATCAGGAAGCTCTGCCGCATAAGTATCCTGGCTCCTGAAAAGCAGCAGCAGAAATGGAATCGGTGCGAGGCTGTAAAGTTTCGTGCCTTTCTTCTCCAGATCTAAGACCCCAATCTCTATTTTGTTCCTGGCATATTTGAGCCTGCTTTTTACGGTGTTTTCGCTTACGCCAAGTTCAAGGGCTATTTCCTTTACGGAAAGGTTTTCATAATAGAATAATTCCGTGACCACCCGCTGCTCTGCCGACAGTGTGCCTAGAATTTCCCCAATCAGGCGGGTGGTTTCCTGCCTGTCGATTACGACTTCCGGAAGGTTTTCCTGCCTGTCGTCCTCAAATTCAATCGCTTCCTCTGAATCTGCCGATACCATCTGCGAAAAGGATATGATTTTTCTTTTCCGCAGCACGTCAATCGCCATATTCCTTGCAATCTTTTTAATCCACCCCCGGAAAGCCGCCGCTTCCCTTAACTGCCCCAAATAGCGTATGGCCTTTAAGAATGTGTCCTGTGTCAAGTCCTGCGCCAAATCCTCATCGGAAATCATGGTTTTTATGGTATAGTACACATTATCCTTCGTCATATAGTAAAGCTGTGTTATGGCCGCCTGGTCGCTGCCCATGGCCCGCCGGATCAATTCCTCTGTAAATTGCTGTGGCGAGCCGCACTTAGGGCAAAAATTAGAGCTGTCAGGCACCTCCTCTTTGCATTTATAGCATTTCATGTATATATTCCTTCCTTTTTGCCAAACAAAGCGTCTAAAATTCTCTGCAGTATCCGTTCCGATAACTCATCCGCAAGCTCCCCTTCCTCTACAAAGGAGCAAAGCAGCTTTCGGATTGCCTCATCCGTCATCCCAATCCCTCCTAGTCCAAAAATCAACATATTCTGCTTCAATATTACTACATGCCAGCGTAAAATAACAGCATAAATATTTTTAATCTTGCATGTACGCCGGCATAGGGAACGCCTGCCCGGAAATTCTATAAGTTTTATGCTCCCCATCGATTACATGGTCGTCCCACCCGTCTGCCGATAAAAAGTATGCATTGTGTGCGCTGTCATTCCAACAAGTGTCAATATAATAAGATTTTCCCCCTGCCACCACGCGGTTCCAGGCATGGTAGATTCCTTCGGCGCCATCCCCCTGATACGTATACCCTGTCACATAATAGCATTCAATCCCACAGGAGATGCACATGCTTTGGAAGGCCTCCGCATACCCTGCGCAAACGGCTCGGTCAGACAGCAGGCAGTAATCCGTAAAGGGAAGCCAGTCCTCTTCATAGGAAAATCCCTCTGCAGCTGCATAATCCGCATATTCCAGCTTCTGGCATAAGTAATCATTGATAGCCGTAATCTTGTCAAGATCCGTCATAGTACGGTCGATGCCAGCCTCATTCAGGGCGTCTATGACGTAATCCCTCGCCCTGTCATCCGCAGGATTTGTATAGATCCCAGCCTTGCCGTCAGTCAGGCATTTTAAAGTATACTGCTTCCCAAACAGCTCCTTCTCATCCCAGACCGGACGCGCCGGCTTCCTTATCAAAACCGCCTGTTTTACGGAAACAGCCTTTTTCCCATTCCTATCGCCTGCATATGCTTTCAGCCCTGCCGTTGTGCAAAGAATAGCCGCCAATGTGATGAAAATGATTTTTCTCCCCCAATTTGCTTTTCTCATAAAAGTACCTCCGATGCTATTTGAGCGCCTGTTTTCCAGAATCTTTTCTTGCTTTCTGTCCCCTAGACGCAGAAATCTCCCCAGAGGTTTTAAAATTTTAAAATTTTTTATTTTTTTTTCGTAAGACCTTGAAAGGCAGCCTTCCTGGCATTGCCCTGACAGCGCAGGGGAATCCACTTGCGTTTTCAACTCCAAAGATGACATTTGTCATATCAGATAATGACATGCAACACTGTTTTTTTCGAAAAAATCTGTTAAGATAGAGATATAAGCAATTCGCAAAAGAATGAATGAGCATTTTTTGTCGAGAAAGGAGCAGCCATATGGCAGGAAAGGTAGTGGAGATTGAAAATCTGGTAAAACGGTACCGGGATTTGGTAGCCCTTGACCATTTGAACCTTGCAGTAGGGGAGGGGGAGATATTTGGCCTGCTAGGCCCGAATGGATCCGGCAAGACGACGGCCATCAACTGCATCTTAGCGTTGCTGCGCTTTGACAAAGGCAGCGTAAAGGTCTTTGGCAGACAGATGCAGCCAAACCTCTATGAAATAAAGAAACAGATTGGCGTAGTGCTTCAGAATGTGGCGGTCTTTGAAGAACTGACTGTCCAGGAGAACATCGAGTACTTCTGCAGCCTTTATGTCCAAGACAAGCGGCTCCGGAAACAATATGTAGAAGAAGCCATTGTTTTTTCCGGCTTGGTGGATTTTCGGAAATTCTATCCCAAAAAGCTGTCCGGCGGCCTGCTGCGGAGGCTGAATATCGCATGCGGCATTGCCCACAAGCCCAAGCTGATAATTTTAGACGAGCCTACGGTAGCCGTAGACCCCCAGAGCAGGAACCGAATCCTGGAGGGGATAAAGGAGCTGAACCGCCAAGGCGCCACCGTGATTTACACCTCCCACTATATGGAGGAGGTGGAGCAAATCTGCAGCCAGATTGCCATTTTGGATAAAGGCAGGTGCATTGCCGCAGGCACCAAGGAGGAGCTTAAGTGCATGATTAAAATGGGTGAGAAAATCCATGTGGAGGCGGCGGGCTTAAAGCCCTCCCAGCTGGAGGAGATTCGGAGCCTGCGCCATGTGTACCAGGTGGAGGAAAAGGAAGGGATGCTGGAAATCCGCTGCAGTGGAGGGAAGCATAACCTGGTGCATATCTTGGAGTATTTTGCCAAGCAGGATATCCCTTTTGGCCGCGTCTATTCCGAGCTGCCCACCCTGAACGATGTATTTTTGGAAATCACCGGGAAAGAGCTGCGGGATTCTGCAGCGCTGCAAGCTTGATACCCACAAGCAGCAATGGTTTTTTCATTGCGGAAAGGAGAGGACTATGTTTTTCAGACTATACAAATACAGCCTGCTGCGTTCCATGCGCCAGAAGCTGAATATTTTCTGGAGCCTGCTGTTCCCAATTATCCTGGGGACGCTGTTCCAGCTGAGCTTTGGGGGATTCCTGGATAAGGAGGTAGTGTTCCACCAAATCCCGGTGGCCTATGTGGAAGGAGAGGGAGCCGATGCAGCCTGGAAAGAGGTGCTGGAAGCCTTGGAAGAGGACAGTGGAATCATCCAATTGCAGCCTGCAGGGGAGGAAGAGGCGAAAGCGCTCTTAAGGGAAGGAGAGGTGAAAGGCATTTACTACAATGGGGCGGGCAGCCCCCAAATCCGCCTTACCGTATCAGAGCAAGGGATTGATGAAAGCATCTTAAGCGCTGTCTTTGAGCAGTATGGCGGCATTCGCAAAGCCTTTGCGCAGATTGGCAAAGAGCGCCCCCAGGGCATCCAAGAGGCGGCAGAGGCCATTGAAAAAGAGTGCCAATATATAAAAGAATGGGAAATATCAAGCCAGCCCATCGTGAATACCTTGGATTATTTTTATTCCCTGCTGGCCATGAACTGCCTGATGGGGGCTACGGCAGGCTTAGCCTGTGCCGTGGAGATTAAGGCGGATCTTTCCAGCCTGGCTGCAAGGCGGGCCGTTTCCGGCACAGGCCGCTTCCCGGTGCTTCTGGCGGACTTGGCGGCAGTCGTCACCATGCAGTTTTTCTACTTGGTGTTTTCTGCCAGCTACCTTCTGTTTGCCATGAAAGTGCCTATGGGAAACCGGTGGGGACTGATGCTGCTGACGTTGTTCCTTGGATGCGTCCTGGGGGTAACCCTAGGGTTTTTCATCGGGGTTGCCGGGAAGATGTCTGAAAATATGAAGGAGGGACTCTGCGTTGGAATCATGATGGTATCCAGCTTTTTCAGCGGGCTGATGGTGGCGGAAATGCGCTGGGTGGTGGAGCGGTTTGCGCCCTGGTTTGCTCGCATCAATCCGGCCTCCCTGATTGTGAGGGCCTTTTACAGCCTGAATGTCTACGAAACCTATGGGCAGTATGCGCAGTGTTTAGGAGGCATCGCTGCCTTGTCGCTCCTTTTGGGGGCAGGAGCCTTTGTGATAATAAGGAGGGAACGGTATGCAAGTGTTTGACGCATTTTTTAAAGTGCTATGGAAAAAGAAAGCCTCCCTGCTTGTCTATGTTGTCATTTACCTGGCGCTTACGCTGATTTTAAGCAATACCATGCAGGGAAAAGGGAAAGAAGATTTTTCTAAGATTTCTCTTTCCGTTGCGGTGGATAACCGGGATGCTGGGGGCTTGGGGGAAGCTTTAGAAGAATACCTGGGCTTGCGCCACAGCCTGCAGGAAATGCCGGAGGGGGATGAGGCCCTGAAAGACGCCATGTACTACCAGCTGATTGATTATGTGCTGGTAATCCCAGAGGATTTTACGGAGAAAATGGAAGCGGGGGAAACGGAAGGGCTATTAGAAGGGACGGTAGTGCCTGGCAGCAGCAGCGCCTATTTTATGGACCATGAGATAGAGCAGTACCTGCAGGTGCTGTCCATGTATTTGGCTGCAGGCTATGAATCCAAGGAGGTTCCAGGCAAGGCCGTAAAAGCCCTGGAGCAGGAGCTGGCAGTCGGCTTCTTAGATGAGGCAGAGCAAGAGCCTTTGCCGGTAGGGTATTATTTCTTCCATTACCTTCCCTATGTGTTCCTGGTGCTGATGATACTAGGGGGAGGGGCGGTGATGAAGACTTTTCGGAGCAAGGATTTGTCCGCAAGGAACAAATGCTCTGCCTTGCCGTTCCTCCATCAGAACCTGCAGCTGGTTTTGGGGTGCCTGGCCTATATTCTGGCAGTCTATGGCTTCTTTATGCTGGCCGGGTGCCTGGTTGACAGCGAGTATATGTTCAGCCTGCAGGGCGCCTTAAGCGCAGTGAATGCATTGGCGTTTTGTCTTTGCGCCTTAAGCGTTGCCTGGTTTTCCGTGCATTTTGTGCGGAATGTCTCGGAGCTAAACATTATGAGCAATATTTTCGGCCTGGGCTTCAGCTTCTTGGGCGGGGTCTTCGTGCCTATGGAATTTATGGGCGAGAAAGCCAGGGTGGCTGCAAAATTTGTGCCTTCTTACTGGTATGTGTCTGCCAATGAGGCAATCCAAGAGGCAGGGAGCTTGTCGGAGGCGGCTTCGGTGTTCCAATCCTTTTGCATGGTGCTGGCCTTTGCAGCGGCGTTTTTTGCGGCAGGCCTGCTGGTGAGCAGGATGAGGGTCAGGGAATGATTTCCTGCCGTTCCAAAGGATTGCAGAGGCATTCCAAAAAGGTTATAATAGAACGGAATCGTTATGCGCAAAGAAGCTGTATGCGAAAGATACGGCTTTTTTGCGTGGTTGCCAATTGGAATGCGGTTGCAGAAAGGAGCAAAGGATGAAGAAAAAAAGCAAGAAGGCAGATTCCCAAGAGGTTTATGTCCTAGGGGAAGGCTCTGAGGGCGGCAGAAGCCCCAAAAGCAGCGAGGATAAAAAGGGAAAGGCCATTTCCATTGCAGGGAAAGCGGCATTGGGGGTTTTCCTGTTGGTGACGCTGCTGAATGCGGTGTTTTTCCTGCAGGAGGATGAATATGGGGTAATCCGCACCTTAGGAAGCACTCAGATTGTGGAGACTCCAGGCATGAAATTTAAGATTCCTTATTTCCAGCAAATCATAAAAGTCAGCAAGGCTGCAAAGCAGTTCTCCATTGGCTATGAGCTGGAGTCGGATGAGTCCGTGGAAGGGGAATCTTTCATGATTACCAGCGATTATAATTTTGTGAATGTGGATTTTTATTTTGAGTACCAGATTACCGACCCGGTGAAATACCTCTATGCCGCTGAGACCCCGGAAATCGTGGTAAAGGATTTGGCGCAGAGCTACATAAGGGATACCGTCGGCACCTGTAAGGTGGACGATGTCCTGACCACTGGGAAATACCAGATTCAGGCCAGTGTCAAAGAAAAGCTTCAGGAGCGCCTGATTCAGGAGGATATAGGGATTCAGATTACGAACGCCGTGATTCAGGATGCGGAAGTGCCTACAGAGGAAGTGAAACGGGCCTTTAAGAATGTGGAGGATGCCAAGCAGGGCATGGACACGGCCATCAACAATGCCAATGCAGATGCGAACACCCGGATTCCAAAGGCAGAGGCGGATGCGGACAAGGTTATCAAGGATGCCCAGGCGAAGAAAGAATCCTTAATCGCAGAAGCGCAGGGGCAGACAGCCCGCTTCAATTCCCTGTATGAGGAATATGCGAAATTCCCGCTGATTACAAAACAGAGAATGTTCTACGAGGCCATGGAGGACATCCTTCCCCATATGAAGGTCTACATTGCAGATGGCGGGACGCAGACATTGCTTCCCTTAAGCCCCTTTAGCAATATAGGCCTGCAGAATGAATCCAGCGCCTCAGGCGGCAGCGAGGGCGCTGCAGAGACGGGGGCGGCGGGAAATGGAAATGAGAGAGTCAGCCCAGGGGCTGGCAGCGGAGATAGTGACAGCTCCAGAGAGGATGGGAGCCAGAAGAAGGCCAGAGAGGAAGACGCAGAGGATATAGAAGAGGAAGATGTGGAGGAGCTAGAGGATGAGTAGTCCTCCAAAAATCAAGAAAGGAGATGTGAGGAATATGAAAGCAACGGGAAAAAGGACGTTTGCCATAATATTGTTGGCGCTTTTGTTGGCGCTGATTGGAATGTCGGCTGTAGTGACAAAGCCGGGGGAATATCGGGTAATCAAGCAGTTTGGGAAAATTGTGCGCGTGGATACGGCAGAGAGCAATCCTTATGGCTTGGGCTTTAAGGTGCCGTTTATCCAGACGGAGACATCCATCAGCAGCAAATTGATTTTAAGCGACTTGGCGGCAAGCGATGTGATGACTTCTGATAAAAAATCCATGATCTCGGATTGCTTCGTGCTCTGGAGGATAGAGGACCCTGTGAAATTCATCCAGAAGCTCAGCGGCTCCCAGCAGAATGCAGAATCCAGGATTAGCTCCAATGTCTACAACGCATTGAAAAATGTGATTAGCAGCCTGACCCAGGAGGAAGTGATTTCTGGCCGGGACGGGGAACTCGCCATACTGCTCACAGAGAAGCTGGGGGACAATTTGGAGACTTATGGAATAAAAGTGGCTAAGATTGAGACAAAGATGCTGGATTTGCCGGATGAGAACAAAGAGGCGGTGTATAAGAGGATGGTTTCCGAAAGGGGGAATATTGCGGCTTCCTATAAAGCCAAGGGAGAGCAGGAAGCCCAGAAGATTAAGAATGACACGGACGAGAAGACCACGGTAATTTTGGCGCAGGCGCAGAAAACGGCAGACACTACCGTGGCGGAAGGCGAAGCGGAATATATGAGGATATTGAGCGATGCTTATAATGATGAGGACAAAGCAGATTTCTATAGCTTCGTACGGCAGCTAGACGCCATGAAGGCCACTTTGAAAAGCCAGGGGAATACCATTGTGCTGGATAAAGACTCGCCGATTGCAAAACTGTTTTACCAGGCAGAGTGAAAAAGCAGGCAGCCTGCATACAGGATTTTAAATCCATAGGGTGCTGCTTGGCTAGATGTAATGCTATAAAAATACTCCTTTCCGATAAGGATTTCCATACAGGAACCCTTATTGGAAAGGAGATGTTTCTTTATGCGGCCTTGTGGTCCTCTGCAGGCTATTTCTTAAACCCAGCCCTCTTGCGCAGGGTGGGGTCTAAGATCCGCTTCCGTATCCGCAGGCTCTTCGGCGTCACTTCCAGCAGCTCATCCGTTTCGATAAATTCCAACGCCTGCTCCAGGCTTAAGATTTTCGGCGGCGTCAGCGTCAGCGCTTCGTCAGCGCTGGAGGACCTGGTGTTTGTCAGGTGCTTCTTCTTGCAGACATTGATTTCAATATCCTCCGGCTTTGCGCTCTGGCCAATTACCATCCCCGCATATACCCGTTCCCCAGGCCCTATAAACAGCGCGCCTCGATCCTGGGCTCCAAACAGCCCGTAAGTGACGGATTCCCCTGTTTCGAATGCAATCAGCGACCCTTGCTTGCGATAAGAGATATCCCCTTTATAGGCCTCATACCCATTGAAAATCGTATTGATGATTCCATTCCCCTTCGTGTCTGTCAAAAACTCACTGCGGTAGCCAATCAGCCCTCTGGAGGGGATGTTAAACTCCAGCCGCGTATACCCGCCGCTGATAGGCCCCATGTTCTGCAGCTCTCCCTTTCGCTGGCTTAATTTTTCAATGACAGAGCCCGTAAATTCATCTGGCACGTCCACATAGGCCAGCTCCATAGGCTCTAATTTCTTCCCATTCTCGTCCTGGCGGTACAAGACTTCTGCCTTGCTTACCGCAAATTCATAGCCTTCCCGCCGCATATTTTCAATCAGCACCGAAAGATGCAGCTCTCCGCGGCCGGAGACCTTCAGGCTGTCAGGGCTTTCCGTCTCCTCTACCCGCAGGGAGACGTCCGTATTCAATTCCCGGAACAGCCTGTCCCGGATATGCCTGGAGGTGACGAATTTCCCTTCCTGCCCTGCCAGCGGGCTGTCATTTACCATGAAGTTCATGGAAATGGTAGGCTCAGAGATTTTCTGGAAGTCAATAGCCACCGGGGCTTCCGGCGCGCAGATGGTATCCCCGATATGGATGTCCGCAATGCCGGAAATAGCCACAATAGACCCAATCCGGGCTTCCGCCACATCCACCTTATTCAGCCCGTCAAATTCATACAGCTTGCTGATGCGCACTTTTTTCAGCTTGTCTGGCTCATGGTGGTTGACCACCACGGCGTCTTGGTTGATTTTCAGGCAGCCGTTGTCCACCTTGCCCACGCCGATGCGGCCAACATACTCATTATAGTCAATGGTGCTGATTAACACTTGGGTATTGGCGTCTGGGTCTCCTTCCGGCGCAGGGATGTATTCCAGGATAGTCTCAAAAAGCGCTGTCATATCCTTTTTCTCATCATTCAAGTCCCTGACGGCATAGCCGTCCCTGGCGGAGGCGTAGAGGAAGGGGCAGTCCAGCTGCTCGTCAGAGGCGTCCAAATCCATAAACAGCTCCAGCACCTCGTCAATCACTTCATCTGGGCGGGCTTCCGGCCGGTCAATCTTATTGATGCAGACAATGACGGGAAGCTCCAAGGCCAGGGCCTTCATCAGCACGAACTTCGTCTGGGGCATGGCGCCTTCAAAGGCGTCCACCACTAGCACAACGCCGTTCACCATTTTTAAGACCCGCTCCACCTCGCCGCCAAAATCGGCATGCCCCGGCGTGTCAATAATATTGATTTTCGTGTCATGATAGAAAACGGCAGTGTTTTTTGAAAGGATGGTAATCCCCCGCTCCCGTTCAATATCATTAGAGTCCATGACCCGTTCTTGCACCTCCTGGTTGGCGCGGAACACGCCGCTTTGCTTTAACAGCTCATCCACCAGCGTGGTCTTCCCATGGTCTACATGGGCGATGATTGCGATGTTCCTTATATCTTCTCTTTTCATGTTCATAAGCTGGTTCCTTTCTATCCCTTAAAATAAGGCTATGGCTTTTTGTATTTTACCACATAATTTTCATTTGGCAAGGTTTTTGTAAAAGAATGTGGTGTTTCCTGTAAAAATAAGGTATAATAGATGCTGTAGGTTAGAGTGGCTGCCCTATACCCATCCCATATGCTGCGCAGAGCCATGCATTTTTCGGATGGGCGCAGGCAGCGGAATCAGAACAGGAGGTTCTTATGGGTTTTTTGGCAAATAAGACAGCGATTATCACAGGAGCCGGCAAGGCCGTGCTCAGCAACGGCAAGTGCGGTTCCATTGGCTATGGCATTGCCACCGCCTATGCGAAAGAGGGGGCAAACCTGGTTATCACCGGCCGGAATATGCAGAAATTAGAGGATGCAAAGGCAGACCTGGAACGAGATTACGGCATAAAGGTGCTGATTGTGCAGGCGGATGTCTGCGATTCGGCAGATAATGAGGCTGTGGTGCAGAATGTTGTGAAGCAGGCTGTGGACGCCTTCGGCGATATCCATGTGCTGATTAACAACGCCCAGGCGTCTGCCTCAGGCGTCACGCTGGCAGACCATACCACAGAGCAGTTTAACCTGGCAATTTACTCCGGGCTGTACGCCACCTTTTATTATATGAAAGCATGCTACCCCTATCTGGCTAAGACAAAGGGATCCGTTATCAACTTTGCCTCAGGCGCAGGCCTGTTTGGGAATTTCGGCCAATGCGCCTATGCCGCCGCCAAGGAAGGCATCCGCGGCCTGACCCGCGTGGCAGCCACAGAATGGGGCAAGGACGGCATCAATGTGAATATTATCTGCCCCTTGGCATGGACATCCCAGCTGGAGAAGTTCCAGCAGGCATATCCGGAGGCCTTTGAGAAGAATGTGAAAATGCCGCCTCTTGGCCATTATGGGGATGTGGAGACAGAGATTGGGCGCGTATGCGTACAGCTGGCCTCCCCGGACTTTAAATTCATGACAGGCGAGACGATTACCTTAGAAGGCGGCCTGGGGCAGAGGCCGTAAGCATAGCAGCAGGAGGTTTTTCACATGAGTGACGACAATAATTTATACGGAACTGGAAGCCAGCTAGGGTCAGCCGGATCTGGCTATGGTCAGCAGCCAGGCTCCCCAGACAGCTACGGGCGCCAGCCAGGCTCCCCAGACAGCTATGAGCCTCAGGATACTGCGCCATTGTATGGTTCAGGAAGCCTTGGAGGGCAGCCCTATGGCTCGGACAATGGCCAATCTGATTATGGCCAGCCCTATGGGGCGGCGTTTGGTTATGGCAGGGAAAATGAAAGCCAAGGCTACAGGCAGGACTACGGCCAGAGAGGCGAGTATTACGGGCAGCCGCCCAGCCAGGGATTTGGGATTGCCTCGATGGTGTGCGGGATTCTTGCCTTGGTGACCTTTTGCATTTGGTGTGTCAGCATCCCTCTTGGCATCATATCCATCGTGCTCGGCATTGTCCAGCTGCAGAAGAAATATTCCAAGGGAATGGCGATTGCAGGCATTGTGTGTTCTGCGATAGGGGTGCTTTTGGCTATTCTGATCGTAATCTATGCGAATTATATCCAGAGCCATTACAACCCGCTGTACAATGAGATTTACCGCGAGATTATGGAAGAGATGTACGATCATTAATACCGCTGAACTTCCGAGGCGAAGGTGTTTTTCGCACAAAAATCACCCCATCCCTTGACAAGCCCAAGAGCAGGATTTATAATACTTGGCAGACAGGGAAAGACAATGACGAAGACAGTAAGGCCGCAGGCTCCTGGCAGCATCAGCGAGCTGGGATGGTGGAAGCCAGCGCAGCAGGGTTTGCAAGCATTTGCCTGAATATCACTTCTGAGTCGCCCGCTGAAATCCCATGGTTTCCGAGCGAGCCGCCTAGCCTTTTGCATAGGGCGCCAGGCTGCGCTGGGAGGGTCAGTAGGCTGGGACGGGCATTCCCCCGTTATGGGAATCGTGTATGCTGGCAGGGGCGCAATGGCTCCTGAACCCAAAGTACAATGTAACAGGTGGTAAACGATGCATTTTTTGGCTTCGTCCTTTTACAGAGGGCGGAGCCTTTTTGTCGCCGAGGCGACCCACTGTTTTATATCATTTTGAAAGGAGATTAGGCGCAGATGTACCACAAAGTGGAGACGAACCTGAATTTCGTAGACAGGGAGAAACAGACAGAGCAGTTTTGGAAAGACAATGATATCTTCCGGAAAAGTATGGAAAACCGCAAGGAGGGGGAGACATATACCTTTTACGACGGCCCCCCAACGGCAAATGGGAAGCCCCATATCGGCCATGTGCTGACCCGCGTCATCAAAGACATGATTCCCCGTTACCAGACCATGAAGGGGAAAATGGTTCCGAGGAAGGCCGGCTGGGATACCCATGGCCTGCCCGTAGAGCTGGAGGTGGAGCGCCTGCTGGGCTTAGACGGCAAAGACCAGATTGAGGAATACGGCTTGGAGCCTTTTATTGACAAATGCAAAGAGAGCGTCTGGAAATACAAAGGCATGTGGGAGGACTTTTCCGGCACCGTTGGATTCTGGGCGGACATGGATGACCCCTATGTCACCTACCACAATGATTTCATTGAATCTGAATGGTGGGCCTTAAAGGAAATCTGGAATCGGAAATTGCTGTATAAAGGCTTTAAAATCGTGCCTTACTGCCCCCGTTGCGGGACCCCCCTGTCTGCCCAGGAAGTTGCCCAGGGCTATAAGACGGTAAAGGAACGCTCCGCGATTGTGCGTTTTAAGGCCAAGGGGGAGGACGCCTACTTCCTGGCATGGACCACGACCCCATGGACATTGCCTTCCAACCTTGCCCTCTGCGTGAACCCGGAGGAAACGTACTGTAAGGTAAAGGCGTCCGACGGATACACCTATTACCTGGCGGAGGCTCTTTTGGATAAGGTGCTGGGGACGCTGCTGTCCAAAGAACAGCAGGAGGCCGGGGAAAAGGCTTACGAGGTATTGGAAACCTACAAGGGGACAGATTTGGAATACCGGGAATATGAGCCATTGTTTGGGTTTACCGGGGAAGCTGTGGCAAAGCAGGGCAAGAAAGCCCACTTTGTGACCTGTGACAGCTATGTTACCATGACGGACGGTACGGGGATTGTGCACATCGCCCCTGCCTTCGGTGAGGATGACGCCAATGTGGGGAGGCATTATGGGCTGCCCTTCGTGCAGTTTGTCAACGGCAAAGGGGAACTGACCGAGGAGACAGACTATGCAGGGATTTTCTGCAAGAATGCAGACCCAATCATCTTACAGGATTTGGAGGATCAAAAATTACTGTTTGACGCCCCCAAGTTCGAGCATGACTACCCCCACTGCTGGCGCTGCGACACGCCGCTGATTTACTACGCAAGGGAATCTTGGTTTATCAAGATGACGGAGGTGAAGGACGATTTAATCCGCAACAACAACACCATCAACTGGATTCCAGAAAGCATCGGTAAGGGCCGTTTCGGCGATTGGCTGGAAAATGTGCAGGACTGGGGCATTTCCCGGAACCGCTACTGGGGCACTCCCTTGAACATCTGGGAATGCGAATGCGGCCATATGCATTCCATCGGCAGCATTGCAGAGCTCAAGGAAATGTCGGACAACTGCCCGGAAGAAATTGAGCTGCACCGCCCCTACATTGACGCGGTCACCATCCGATGCCCAAAATGCGGCAAGGAAATGCACCGGGTGCCCGAGGTGATTGACTGCTGGTTTGACTCCGGGGCGATGCCTTTTGCTCAGCACCATTACCCCTTTGAGAATAAAGAGGTCTTTGAGCAGCAGTTCCCCGCACAGTTCATTTCCGAGGCCGTAGACCAGACCAGGGGCTGGTTCTATTCCCTGCTGGCGGAGTCTACCCTGCTGTTCAACAAGGCTCCTTATGAAAACGTCATTGTCCTGGGTCATGTCCAAGATGAGAACGGCCAGAAGATGAGCAAGTCCAAGGGGAATGCGGTAGACCCCTTCGATGCGCTAAAGACGTATGGCGCAGACGCCATCCGCTGGTATTTCTATGTGAATTCCGCACCCTGGCTGCCCAACCGTTTCCATGGGAAGGCCGTGCAGGAAGGCCAGCGCAAATTTATGGGAACCTTGTGGAACACTTATGCATTCTTCGTATTATACGCCAATATTGACAATTTCGACGCCACGAAATACCATTTAGAGCCTGAGAAATTATCAGTCATGGATAAATGGCTCTTATCTAAGCTGAATACCTTGGTGGAGGAAGTGGACAGCGATTTGGGCAGCTACCGTATCCCCGAAGCCGCCAGAGCCCTACAGGGGTTTGTGGACGATATGAGCAACTGGTACGTCAGGAGGAGCCGAGAGCGATTCTGGGCAAAGGGCATGGAGCAGGATAAGATTAATGCCTATATGACACTCTACACGGCTTTGGTTACGGTCAGCAAGGCGGCTGCGCCCATGATCCCATTTATGGCAGAGGATATCTACCGCAACCTGGTCTGCAGCATTGATGCCGCCGCTTTGGAAAGCGTGCATTTATGTGATTTCCCAGTGGCGGACAGCGCCATGGTGGACCGGGAATTGGAGAAAAATATGGACGCCGTCCTGAAAATCGTGGTAATGGGCAGGGCATGCAGGAATACGGCCAATATCAAGAACCGCCAGCCTATTGGGGAAATGTTTGTGAAAGCGCCCTACCGGCTGCCGGAGCTGTTCCAGGAAATCATTGAGGATGAGCTGAACGTGAAAAAAGTCTCCTTCCAGGATGACGTGAGCAGCTTTACGGACTATATCTTCAAGCCCCAGCTGCGCACCGTAGGCCCCAAATACGGCAAATTCTTAAAGCAGATTCAGCAGGCGCTGGCGGGATTGGACGGCAACCAGGCTATGGCAGAGCTGAAAGAGAAAGGGTGCCTGACCCTTGACAGTGTAAACAAAGACGTTGTATTATATGAGGAGGATCTCCTAATCACCATGACGCAGCAGGAAGGCTATGTGACGGAGGGTGACAATGAGGTGACCGTGGTGCTGAATACAAACCTGACCCCCGCATTGATCCAAGAAGGGTTTGTCCGCGAATTGATCAGCAAGATCCAGACCATGCGCAAAGAGGCAGGGTTTGAGGTAATGGATAAAATCCATATTTCCTATCAGGCACAAGAGACAATCAGCCAAATCTTCCAGGACTATGGGGCGCAGATTCAGTCTGAAGTGTTAGCGGTCAGCATCGGAAAGGACGCAATCAAGGGATACCAGAAAGAGTGGAGCATCAATGGCGAGCCAGTCACACTCGGCGTGGAGAAAGCATAAAGGCTGCCCTGCGCAAAGGCAGTGATGGAATCAAACGCTAGAAAGGAAGGAGACGACAGTGAAAATCAAAAAGTTTGAAAAAGAAATATTTATTCAGGAAATTAAGGACAACGTCAAGAACCTGTATCGCAAGACCTTAGAGGAAGCTTCCCAGCAGGAGGTATACCAGGCCGTGTCCCAGGCTGTGAAGGAAGTCATCATTGACCAATGGCTTGCCACCCAAAAGACCTTTGAGAAAAAGGATCCGAAGATTGTATATTATATGTCCATGGAATTTTTGGTAGGCCGCGCCTTAGGCAACAACCTAATCAACCTGACCGCTTACCAAGAGGTAAAAGAGGCTTTAGAGGAAATTGGCTTTGACTTGAATGTCATTGAAGACCAGGAGCCGGATCCAGCTCTTGGGAACGGCGGCTTGGGCAGGCTTGCCGCTTGTTTTATGGAATCCCTGTCCACTTTGGGCTATGCTGCCTATGGCTGTGGAATCCGCTACCATTTCGGCCTGTTCCGCCAGGAAATCAAAGATGGCTTCCAGACAGAGGAGCCGGACAACTGGCTGAAGGATGGCTATCCCTTCGAATTAAGGCGCCCGGAGCATACCTTCCCGGTAAAATTTGGCGGCTATGTCCGTTCCGAGGTAGGGAAGAACGGCAAGGTAAGGTTTATCCAAGAAGGATACCAGACCATACGCGCAGTGCCTTACGATATGCCAATCGTAGGGTACAACAACAACATGGTAAATGTCTTGATTGCTTGGGATGCAGAGCCGGAGAAGTATTTTGAGCTGGACGCTTTTGACAAAGGGGATTACAACAAGGCTGTCGAGCAGATGAACCTGGCCAGGAACCTGGTGAACGTCCTCTATCCGAATGACAATCAGATCCAGGGCAAGGAGCTGCGCTTAAAGCAGCAGTATTTCTTCGTGTCCGCCAGCGTGCAGCGCGCTGTGGCTCGTTTCAAAAAGTACCATGATGACTTGCACAAGCTTCCGGAGAAGGTGGCAATCCAGCTGAACGATACCCACCCGACCGTTGCCGTAGCGGAGCTGATGCGCATCCTTCTGGATGAGGAAGGCATGGAGTGGGATGAGGCATGGGAAATCACGAACCGCACCTGCGCATACACGAACCACACCATTATGTCCGAGGCTTTGGAGAAATGGCCAATTGAGATTTTCTCCAGGCTGTTGCCTAGGATTTACCAGATTGTGGAGGAGATTAACCGCCGCTTTATCCTGGATATTGAAAAGAAATTTCCAGGCAATTTTAACAAGGTAAAGAAAATGGCCATTATCTATGACGGCCATGTAAAGATGGCGCACCTTGCCATTGCGGCAGGCTGCTCTGTCAACGGCGTGGCAAGGCTGCATACGGAAATCTTAAAGAACCAGGAACTGCATGATTTTTATGAGATGTTCCCAGAGAAGTTTAACAATAAGACGAACGGCATTACCCAAAGGCGGTTTTTATACCATGGCAACCCGCTCCTGTCAGAGTGGATTAACCGCTATATCGGCGACGACTGGATAACCAACCTGCCCCATTTGGAGAAGCTGGCTGTCTATGCGGAGGATGAGAAGGCGCAGCAAGAGTTTATGAACATCAAGTACCAGAATAAGCTCCGCCTGGCGGAGTATATCCGCAAGCACAATGGGATTGAAGTGAATCCTCGCTCTATTTTTGACGTGCAGGTAAAGAGGCTTCATGAGTATAAGAGGCAGCTGTTGAATATCCTGCATGTGATGTACCTGTACAATAAGATTAAGGCGCATCCGGATATGGAGTTCTATCCCAGGACGTTTATCTTTGGGGCGAAGGCAGCCGCAGGCTATAAGATTGCCAAGCTGACCATCAAGCTGATTAACAGCGTGGCGGATGTCATCAACAACGATGCATCTATCAATGGCAAGATTAAGGTGGTCTTTATAGAGGATTATAAAGTATCCATCGCAGAGCACATTTTTGCGGCTTCCGATGTGTCGGAGCAGATTTCCACTGCCAGCAAGGAAGCGTCCGGAACCGGAAATATGAAGTTCATGCTGAACGGCGCAGTGACCTTAGGGACCATGGATGGCGCAAATGTGGAGATTGTGGAAGAGGTAGGGGAAGAGAATGCCTTTATCTTCGGCATGAGCTCCCAGGAAGTCATTGACCATGAGCAGAAGAGGGATTATGACCCGATGCAGATTTTCAACCAGGATCAGGAAATCCGCCAGGTGCTGATGCAGCTGATTAACGGGATGTATTCCAGGAATGATTCCGAGCTGTTCCGGCCTCTGTATAATTCCCTTCTGAATAAGAAAGAGACGCAGTATGCGGACACCTATTTCATCCTGAAGGATTTCCGCTCCTATGCAGAGGCGCAGGAGAGGGTGGAGAAGGCTTACCGGGATGAGAAGGGATGGGCGAAGATGGCCATCCTGAACGTGGCCCATGCCGGGAAGTTCACTTCCGACAGGACAATCCAGGAATATGTGGATGATATTTGGCATCTGGATAAGGTGAAGGTGGAAATGGCAGAGCAATAAGATAGAAGCCCCCCGTTGGTTGCAGCGGGGGGGAATATTTTATTAAACTTGCTGGAATATATTGTAAAATCCTATTTTTGGGAGTATAATGAAGGCGCAAATCAGTAACAGAAGCAACAAGAATAGGAGGAAGCTTCATGGGGAAGAACAAGCAATTGTTATGTTTCATGCTTACGGCGGCCATGGTCGCACAGCCGGTGAATGTCTCCGCAGCGGCTATGCAGCTGGGGGAGATAGAATCCTGGCAGGAGAGCCAGGAAATGGGAACGCCCGTTTTGCAGAGCGGAGTGGCTGTGATTCCGGCAGGCATCAGTTTGGATGAGGCCAAAATCATTTTAGGAAGGGCTCTTATCGGCAATTCGGAAGGGTTAGCAGATGAGGATTTGCTGGGGCTTAATTGGGAGTATTATTGTGAGGGAAAGACGAAGATAGGCACCTGGGGGAATAGGAGCTGGGGAGCCATCGGGGGCTTTACGACAGAGACAGGCAAGCTGATTAAGACAACATACGAGCATCCCGCATTGATGGATAATGGAAATGGGGATTATCAGGTGCGCCTTGCAGGGACAGAGGCAGAGGTTACCTTGACGAAAAAATCCACCTTGGATTCTGGCATTGTATTGAACGAAGGCGTGTCTGTTGGATTGCCTTATACAGAAGATGGAAGCGTGGATTACGCACAGTTCCAGGCGAAGGTTTTCCAGGCAGTTGTCGCAGAGACCACGCCGGAGCTGTCTTTGGAGGATATCGCCATTGAGTATTATGCCACGGCAAAATCCGGCAGCGTAGGCAGCATGGGGAAGAACTGGGCGCCATTAAGCGGCGGCAAAGTTTCCGGGCTGGAATATCCGGCCATTACGCCAGGCAGCCATCAGATTCGCTTCACTTGGGGCGGCGATGGGGTTTATGCGGCGGCTTCTGCTGAGGCGGCAGTGACGGTGACCGATCGGGAGGCTGCTCCGTATGTGAAGAATGATCCGGCTGGAAGCGTGAAATTGCCCTTCCGCACAGATTTGACGGTGGACTATGAGGCTCTGGAAGAGGATATCTTCCACGCCATTGTGGCAGAGTCAGAAGTATTGTCCGCAGATAACGTAACCATTGAGTATTATGCCACGGCAAAATCCGGCAGCGTAGGGAGTCTGGGAAAGAGCTGGGCGCCGATAAGCGGCGGCAAGGTATCCGGGCTGGAATATCCTGGCATTCCGGATGGCGTGCAGAAAATCCGCATCTACTGGCCGGGCAGCCAGATGTATGCTCCCACGACGATTGAGGCAGAGGTAGAGGTCTTAGAGCGCGAGCAGGTGCAGTTCCAGCTCAAGGATGCGCCCTATGAGGTTGGCATGGTGTTTACGGCTAGCCAGGGGTATGATTATGCGGCTACGGCAAAAGCCATTTATGAGGCAGTCGTGGCGTCCGCAAGCCCAGAGGTGGCTTATGAAGACATTAAGGTAGAGTATAATGCAGACTTGACAGGGCTGACGCATGTCAGCTACAAGCCCTTAGATGAGAAGGATTTGACAGGGCTGGTGAAGTTTAAGGACGGCAAGTGGGAAATCCGCATTTCCTGCGGCGACACGGCAGAGCACAGAGGCAATTCCGTGACGGTGGACGTGACAGTCAGCGACAACCGCATCGCCAGCAAGGTAGCATGGAAGGAAGGCGTTTCCTTTACTTATCATATGGATCCCGCTGTGATGGAGCAGGCGATTTTTGACAACGCCATCGATTGGGAAAATTCTGAGCTGCCGGCGAAGGAAAGCTTGAGCTTGGAAGATTTTGAGATTTCCTATAAGGCACAGATGGATGTGTTAGACAGTAAATTTGACGCAGATAAGCTGGGCGGCCTGCTGGGCAAGATACCTGGGCTTGAGGGCGTGGGCGGCAGCCTGGAGGATATTGCAGGCAGCTTGGGCGAGAGCACGAAGCGCTGGATGCCGATTGCAGGCGGGGAATACCTTGGGATTCCTTATGCCCCGATGGGCGCCGGGCAGCATCAGGTGCAGATTGCCTATAAGGGCAATGCGGAGTACCGCCCTTCCGACGCCGCTGAGGGCACAGTCGATGTCAAGAAGGCAAATGTGAAGGTGCGCGTCCATTCAGACAATATCTTTGCGGGCCAGCCGCTGCCAGAGGGCTTTATTACGACGGACCCAGCAGACAAGTTTGATTTCTATACCATTTATGCCGGCGCAACCAGCAGCGTGAATCTGGGGATTTATCTGGATTTGCCGGATAAGTATGACAATAATAAGCTGATTGGCATCATTGACCCTGTTGTGGAGAAGATTGCCGGCAAGAGCTTCAGCAAAATGCTGCAGGACGGCGTTACCTTAGGCGAGCTGCGCGCAATGTTTGACAGCACGGAGCTTCTGGAACTCTTAGACAAGCTGGGCGTGGACACAGGGGCATTTGGCCAGATTTTGAAGGTCTTAAACGCTTTGCCTTCTATCACGGACAGCATTCGCATTGGATTCGGCATGCCGAACCGGGCAGGCCTCTACAGCGTGACGGTTGTTACAGACAATAAGAATTACAATACCGGCGTGGGCGTAGGCGCTCTGTTGGTAAGGATGCGCCTGTCCGGCACCAAGCTGACCTGGAACCAGGGGCTTGGGAGCAAAATCAGCGCAGCCGAAGCCAAGGACTTTGACTTTGGGGCGACCTTGTCCTATGACGGTGATGTGAGCATCAGCCAGGGCAGCGTGCATTACCTGTACTCCGGCTTCACCAGCAAATGGAAGGTGTACTCCAGCACCACGACGCCCCCTACGGAGCCTGGCCGTTATACGATGACGGTGGTTACCTTAGGCGGCAATTACCTGGCAGCGCCCATTACCCGTTCATTCCAGATTACAAAATAATTATGTAGATTTTTAAAATGCAGGACACGCCTACACTTTGTTATGAAGTGCAGGCGTGTCTCTTTGCTTGCTGCGGAGGGGCTCAGTCTGCTACCTGGTGCATCCATCCAGATAAGTGGCTTCTGAGATTTCATCTGGGATTCCAGAGACAAAGGATTTCCGATAAAAAGGTACATCATGTCAAAGCTCTACCTATTTGCAGACTGTCGGCAAAGGATCTTTCAAAGACATAAAAGCGTAAAACCTTCTTTCAGATAAATATATTTTAGGTATTTTCAAATCCAGGTTTTTAGTATATCATAGGGATAGCGTTTTGGATTGTATGGGAGGAAATATGCAATGAATAGAGTACAGATG
>CAOKUK010000009.1 GCA_948472595.1 uncultured Eubacterium sp. | reverse complement strand
TCGGAATCACTGGTTTTCAAGACCAGCTCCTTAAACCACTCGGACACCTCTCCGTATTTTCTTGCCCTCAACAGTGCATTCATGATTTTAGCAAAATATTCCCTGCCTGTCAATAGTATTTTTAAAATTTTTTTATTTTTTTTTGCAAAGCGCCTGCGCCACGTCAAAATCCTCCTGCGTCGTAATTTTGATGTTCTCATAGGAGCCTTCCACCAGCTTCACCTTCTGCCCGCAGACAGCCTCCAAAACCATGGCGTCGTCTGTGATAAAATGAGGGTCTTTCTGCGCCCCATGCCCTAATAACTCCTCGTAGGCCTGATAAATTAAAGGGAAGGAAAATGCCTGAGGCGTCTGAACTTGCCAAAGGTTTTCCCGCCTAGGGGTTTCTTTCGCAAACTGCAAAGCGTCCGCCACCTTAATCGTATCTTTCACAGGCATCGCCGCTACGCAAGCCTGGTATTTCTCTGCACCTTCTGCGCATCTGGCTATGATATCCTCTGTCACGAAGGGCCGGGCGCCATCGTGTATCATGACATAATCCGGAGCAGATTCCCGCCGCCCCAGTTCCTTAAGCCCTTGAAACACAGAGTGGTACCGCTCTTTCCCGCCGGCTATGACAGCCGTCACCTTGGAAAGCCCATACCGCTCCACAATCTCCCCCCGGCAAAAAGGGATATCCCCCTCTTGAGCCACCAGGACGATTTCTTCAACCATGCTCTGCTGAAAAGCCAGCAGAGAGTAGCAGAGGATGGGCTTGCCTTCCAGAAGCAGGTACTGCTTAGGCACAGCGCTGTGCATACGGGAGCCTTTTCCGGCAGACAGGACAATTGCCGCATATTTTTTTCTTTCCATAGATACCCTCCATTATGAAAGGCGCAAATTTGGAACGGCATTCAAATCCCATCCATCCCGCTTTCCAGCCAGGTAGTCGTAATAAGCCGCCGTGCCAATCATGGCCGCATTGTCCGTACAGAAAATAGGGCTTGGGTAAAAAAACGCTATGCCTCTTTGCCTGCAAGCTTCCTGCATGCCCCTGCGGAGGGTTCCGTTGGCAGCCACGCCGCCTGCAATGGCCAGTTTGCCAATCCCAAACTCTTCCGCCGCCGCCATGGCATGCTCCACCAGCACGTCTGTCACGGCTTTCTGGAAAGAAGCTGCAATGTCCGCCTCTACAATGGGGAGGCCTTTCATCCTGCATCCGTTGATATAGTTCAGGACGGCAGACTTCACGCCGCTGAAGCTGAAATCATAAGGATTGTCCGCCACCTTGGCCCTGGGGAAGGGGATGGCGCTGGGATTCCCCTGTTGGGCGGCCTTCTCAATCTTAGGCCCTCCTGGGTAACCAAGGCCAATGGCGCGGGCTACCTTGTCAAAGGCTTCCCCTGCCGCATCATCTCTGGTGCGCCCTAAGATTTCATAAGCGCCATAGGCCGCCACCTTGACCAGGTGGGTATGGCCGCCAGACACTACCAGGCACAAAAAGGGCGGCTCCAACTCTTTATTCTCTATATAATTGGCGTTGATGTGGCCTTCGATGTGGTGCACGCCCACCAAGGGCTTCTTGGCTGCATAGGCAATGGCTTTCGCCTCCGCCACCCCTACCAGCAGCGCTCCCACCAGCCCCGGCCCATAGGTGACGGCAATGGCATCCATATCACGCAATGCCATATGGGCTTCGGACAGCGCCCTTTCAATGACCTGATTAATCTTCTCTATATGCTTCCTGGACGCCAGCTCCGGCACCACGCCCCCATATTGCGTATGCAGCGCAATTTGGGATGAGATGATATTGGACAGCACTTCCCTGCCGTTTCGCACGACAGCGGCAGCCGTCTCGTCACAGGAGGTCTCAACCGCCAGGATTACAATGTCTTCTTGTCTGCCTTCCATTTCTGTCTCCTTGTAACTGTTCCTTATTACATCACTCCAGCCTCCATCAAGGTTGGTAGAAATCCAGAATCCGCCATCTGCCGCCTTCGTCCTTCCTCAAAATATAAGTCTGGCTTGCGCGGCCGGCGCCCTTCCCTTTCATGGAATAGGTCACGTCCACATAGGCGCATTCCCGCCCTTGTATGGTCTTCTCAATCACTTCCTTGCTGCCATCCATGCTGATGCTGTAAATGCCGCCTTTTTCTTTGTTAAACTGGGTAATGTCATTTTTCACGGACTCCAAGTATGCGTCCTTAGGGTTTGCCTCCTGCAGCTCCTCATCCATCAGCTTCCAGGCCTGCCCTGCCATCTGCTCCAGCTGTTCGTCCGTATATTCCTTGCTGTAATAGCATTTCAGGATGCGGTTATAAAATTTCACCACTTCTCTGGCTGTCTTAGGATAAGATTTTTCCAGGTTCCTCGTGATTATCATTTCTGCCTCTGACAGTGCCTCCTCCTTCCCGGCTCCCCGATGCGTCAGATAATAATAATACCCCAGGCACAGGCCGGCGCATAAGACCACGATGACGGCTGTCTTTAAATGTTTCATGGAAATTTCCCTCCTTCTGCTCTCAATGGGGCGCAGCGTCATTTCGAAGAAGCGTAATCCAGTTCCGCAGTCTTCCCGTCTTTGCCTAGGAAGGCATTGGGGAATATTCTCTGAACCTCGCCCATATAGTCCTCCGCCCTTACCAGCGACGGGCTGAAATGGGTCAGCCACATCTCTTGGACCTCTGCCGCCCTGGCCACTTCTGCGGCCTCATAAAATGTCATATGCTTGTATTGCCTTGCCTTTGCGGCTTTTTCTTTCTCGGCATACATGCCTTCTATGATTAATAAATCGGCATTTTGGGCATTTTCCATAATAGCAGGCACCGGCCTGGTGTCTGTGCAGTAGGTCACCTTTATCCCTTTTCTGGGCGGCCCCAACACCATATCCGGAGTGAACACCTTGCCCTCCAGTTCCAAGGATTCCCCCTTCTGCAGCTTGCTCCAGCAGTTCACAGGAATCCCAAGCTCCTTTGCCTGCCCCACCTGGAATTCCCCGGCCCTTGGGATTTCAATGGTATAGCCATAGCACAGGATATTGTGGCTGACCTTAAATGCCGTGATATGGTATCCTTTGATTTCCAGACGCTCCACTGGCTGGGACAGCTCCACAAAACGGAGCGGAAAGGGCAGTTCCGGGGCAATGGTGCACAGGGCGCTCACTACCCGCTCCAGCCCTTTGGGCCCCACCATGGTCAGGGGCTCCGTCCGCTCCGCATTCCCCATGGTGAGCAGCAGCCCCGGCAGGCCGCTGATATGGTCCGCATGGTAATGGGTAAAGCAAATCACGTCTATCGGCTTGGTGCTCCATCCCTTCTCGCGGATGGCAATTTGGGTGCCCTCACCGCAGTCAATCAGCAGGCTGGCGCCATTGTACCTTGTCATCAGCGAGGTGAGCCAGCGGTAGGGAAGCGGCATCATCCCCGCTGTCCCTAATAAACATACATCTAACATACTCTTTCCTTTCAGACTAATTCGGTAAGCTCATGGGTTTTTATGGGAACCTGAAAGCCCTCCACCCATTTGTCATAGCATGCTTCGCAAATGTCAAATTCCTGCCACTCCCCGTCTTTTGCGGAAAAATAACCCCACGCTTTTTCCACGTGGAGAAATTCTGAGTCCGGAAGCATGCCTTCCTTCTGTACCACCTTCTTGCAGCAATTGCAAATAATTTCCTGATTCTTTGTCTTCATCTGCTGTCCTCCCTTTCGTTATGCGCGCAGCCCATTCCCCCTGCCGCTGCGCACATGAACTTATCTGTTATGGCCCCTAAGGAATATTATAATTGCTTTAGGGGCCGGTTTTAAAGTGGGAATTTCAGCCAAATGCATACTCCATCACCATCCCATCTTCTAAGGGCATGTCATAGAGGTTCTTGCGGATTCCGCAGCTTTGGAACCCTATGGATTGGTAGAGGCGGATGGCTCTTTGGTTGGAAATGCGCACCTCCAGAATAATGCGGCGGACCCCCTGGCCATAAGCCTGCTCCAGCAAATAACCCATCATTTTACGCCCGACGCCCCGCCCCTGCATGGCAGGAGACACTGCCACATTCATGACTTCCCCTTCCTCAAAGGCGCAGTACATGCCGCAGTAGCCCACCACCATATTCTTCTCCAGCGCCACGAAAAACAGGGTGTTCTGCCGCAGAGCCTGGGACAGGGACTGCTCCGACCAGGGGCGGGAAAACAGGCGCCTCTCCAGGGCGGCCACAACCGGGATGTCCCCTTCTTTCATTTTGCGAAAAGATACATTGGATTCTGCCATAATACTCCTAATCTGCCTGCTCCCGCTCCAAGCGCTCCCGTTCCAGGCGTTCCCGCTCTGCTTGGGACAGGCGCAGGTAAGTGGGGCGGTGCTCTGCCGCTGTCTCCGTCTTGCCCTCCTTAAGGTAAACCAACCCCAGGGAGGCCACGGCGGCGGCGCGCTGCTTGTTCAGGTGCGCTGGGGCAAAGGAAAAGGGCGCGCTGCAATTATCTTCTATGAAGCTTTTGAATACCGGGACGCCGTCCCCCAAAAACACAACAGAGCGGCCAGCCTCATTTACCTTGCCGACAATATCCCCGATGCCCACGGCGCATTGGGGGACAAGCGCCTCCATGGTGTCCCCTTTAAACGCATACAGCCCCGTATAAGCCTGCTGCCTCCTCGCATCCATCAGGGGGCATACCAAATCCCGGCATCCCCAGAGGTTATAGGCCAGGCCGTCTACTGTGGGAATCTGCACCAGAGGCTTTCCCAAAGCCAGCCCCAAGCCTTTGGCCGTGGCGGAGCCGATGCGCAGCCCGGTAAAGGATCCGGGTCCGCCTGCAACGGCTATAGCGTCTATGTCTCCCAAATCCATCTCCAGCATGGACACGATTGCATCCAGCATAGGGAGCAGGGTCTGGGAATGGGTCTTTTTGTAATTTACGGTATATTCCGCCAACAGATTGTCCTCCTCCACAATGGCAACGCTTGCCACCAGACCGGAGCTGTCAAGGCCTAACACTCTCATGGCTCCCTCCATTCTGTGCCGCCGCTTATGGTAATCCTGCGGTAATCAAACCCTTGTTCCAAGTCCTTTTCAATCCGAATCTCCATGCAGTGGCCGGGCAGGATTTCCGGCACCAAGTTCCCCCACTCAATGATGGAAACCCCCTGCCCATAGAAATAATCCTCATACCCAATCTCCTCCATCTCATCCACATCCGCAATCCGATATACGTCAAAATGGTAAAAGGGAAGCCTGCCCCCTTCATAGGCCTGCACGATGGTGAAGGTTGGGCTTGTTATGGGCTCTCGGATGCCAAGGCCTTCTGCAATCCCTTGGGTCAGCACGGTCTTCCCCACGCCCAAGTCTCCCACCAGCGCACAGACCTGCCCCGGGCATGCCTGCTCCCCAAACTGCTGTCCCAGCCGGAAGGTCTCCTCTGGGGAAAATGTCTCTATAATCTGCATATTATCCTCCAACTAGATGGAAAATGGGTTCATCTTCAAGCGGTAGCTGTCCAGATGGCTGACCGCCAAGCCAACCACTGTCTGGTACTGGCTCTTGATGGCCTCCCGGGGAATCACATAGGCGTTGACCCGGCTGCTGTATATCAAGAGGTTGCTCTTTGTGGACACCATTTTATAAATCTGCTTCCATTCCAAATCTGCCGTATCCTCCCCCTGGGACACATGGACGCCTGCATCGTCTATCCGATAACGCAGCGCTTGCTTGAACACATCCGAGGACGCAATCTGGCTCTTGGAACGCAGGTACAGGCTTCCTGGGACATACAGCAGGAATACAATGCCAAAAACGATATATAAAGCCGTATACATGGCTGTCACCTTCCCAAAGGTCATCGCCGCCATAATCAGTACCCAGATTCCTACAACCGTAGCCATAATGCCTTGGAACCCATGGTAAGCATGGTACAGGTTGAAACGGTACATATCCTTATCTGTGATTTTGATTTCAAATTCCGCCGACATTTCTATCTCCTTTTCTACATGGCATTTTGCTTGGGATTTCAAGGGTGCTATCTTGGACATTATACCTCTTTCATGGGAGTATCTCAAGAGGGTTTTTTAGAAAAACGAGCGCAAATGCCAGGAGCGCGCACAAAGAGCCGCCGCACCCTTGGTTTTCAACCATTTGTGCGGCAGCCCCTTTCATGCAATGGCTATTTTTTTATTTTCATCGAGATTGTTTTGGAATAAGAGCCATAGACCCTTTTTCCATTTTTCAGGTAAAACGCGCGCGCTTTCACATAGAGCTTCTTCACATTTTTCTTCGCCTTTACGGAAGTTTTTACTGCGCTCCCTTTGGTCAACGCCTTTGCCGCTTTGAACCCTTTGGCCTTTTTCGCAGATGTGTAGATGACATACCCGGAAGCGCCCGGCACCTTTTTCCAAGTGACTGTCACCTTTCCCGCCTTGGAGGCCTTGCATTTTATGGCTGGGCTGGCAAGCACCTTCACCGCAGCATACTGGCTGCTCAACTGGCTGCTGCATGCGCTCGAATTGGCCACCGCCGTCACTTTATAGAAATATGACTTCCCTTGTTTGGCTGTTTTGTCTACATAAACCGTTGTCTTCGTGGATCCAATTTTTTTGTAAGCTCCATTTTTCTTGGCGGAGCGGTAAATGTCATAGCTTTTTGCGCCGCTGGATTTCCCAAACGTTATTTTTACCTGCTGACTGTCGCTCTTTTGCGCAGCTTTGATTTTTGCCACGCTCTTTAAGCGCGCGGTCAGCACAACGGACGCCGACACGCCCGACCCGTCTAAAGCTTCCGCTGTGATTTTGGCAATCCCGGCTTTCTTGGCCGTTGCCTTTGAGCCGGAAATGGATATCACTTCCGGGCTGCTGCTGGTAAGCTTATATGCGGGATTGTCTGCGTTTGCAGGAGTTACCGCAACAGTAAGGGTTGTGCTCTGCCCCAGAATCAGAGCAGACTTTCCCGGAATAATTTTCAATGCTTCCACAGGCTTTTTATCTGGCTTTGGCGGCTCTGGCTCCTTTTCCTTTAGCTGACTTATCGCTGCCTGCAATGATTGCGCAGCGGCTGCCACTTCCTCTTCCGTTGTCACCGTGGACAGCGCCGACTCCGCAGTTCCTATCGCTTCTTGTAATGCCGCATAGCTTTCTTCTGTGTAATTCCCCTTCTCGATTGCCTTCGCCTCTGCCAATTTCCCTTCCAATTCGCTCTTATCTATTACCGGCGGCTCCGGCTCCTTTTCCTTTAGCTGACTTATCGCTGCTTGCAATGATTGCGCAGCGGCTGTCACTTCCTCTTCTGTCATCACTGCGGACAATGCTGACTCTGCTGTCTCTATTGCTTTCTGCAGCGCTGCATAGCTTTCTTCTGTATAATTCCCCTTCTCAATCGCCTTCGCCTCTGCCAATTTCCCTTCCAATTCGCTCTTATCTATTACCGGCGGCTCCGGCTCCTTTTCCTTTAGCTGACTTATCGCTGCCTGCAATGATTGCGCAGCGGCTGTCACTTCCTCTTCTGTTGCCACCGTGGACAATGCTGATTCCGCTGTCTCTATTGCTTTCTGCAGCGCTGCATAGCTTTCTTCTGTGTAATTCCCCTTCTCAATGGCCTTTGCCTCTGCCAATTTCCCTTCCAATTCGCTCTTATCTATTACCGGCGGCTCCGGTTCTTTCTCCCTTAGCTGACCTATCGCTGCCTGCAATGATTGTGCGGCGGCTGTCACTTCCTCTTCTGCTGCCACTGCGAACAGCGCTGACTCTGCGTCTGTTATTGCTTTCTGCAGCGCAGCATAGCTCTCCTCTGTGTAATCTTCCTCGCAGAAGGCTTTGGCTTCTGTGATTTTCGCCTCTAGGGGGCTTGTGTCTATATCCTTCGCCGCCTCCAGGGCTGCGATTTCCCCCTCGGACAATGCGTAGCTATAGATTGTCACGTCGTCCAACAGGCCTTTGTAATATTCCCCCTTTCCCCAATTTGCCTTCCCAATCTGCAGAATGCTTTCATTGCCCAGGATTTCCGTCAGCCTGCCACTGTTTTGCGCCGCGGACTTCAAGACGCCATTCACATAGGCTTTGGTGCAGTTTTCCTCATACACCACCACGATATGGTTCCAGCCAGGCTCATAGGCCGCCACTGCGCTGTCCTGCCTTCCGTTCAGGAAACGCTCTGCCGTCGCCTTATTCCCATTTTCCAGGATGCCGATGTAGCGTTCTTGGCCGCCCGCCTGGAAATTCCCGTTGGGCGCCGCATAAAATGGCCAGTTCGTCTCTGTCCTGCCAGCTTTGCTGTAATAAGAGACTGTCAGTTCCTCCTGGCTTCCCAAAAGCGGCGAGCCATCCTCTTTGGCCACGCTAAGCCATAGGTTTCCTGTCCCGTCCATGGACAATACTTTGCCCCGTTCGCCATCCTCCACAAAAACAGGCGCGCCCTTGGCTGCGGCTACCGCACCATAACCCTTCAAGCCAAATTCTGCGTTGTGCAGACGGAACTTGGCTAAAATCTTATGCTGCTCTGCAGCCAACTCCTGGTATGCCTGCTCTGCGGCCACAAGCGCGCTTTCATTTTCCACAAAACCCTTCTCAAATGCGCTTAGGGCGTCGTAAGCTTCCCGAGCCGCTGCAATCCTCTCCCTGCAGCCTGCCAACGCAGTCACCTGGCCAATAGCTTGGATTTGCTCCATCACGGCCTGCGCCTTCTTTTTCCCGTCAACCTTTTCCCAAAAAGACGCCGCATCCTTCTCAATCTCTTCCGGACTTAAGGCCGTTCCCAAAATCCGAAAATCATCCAGCCAGCCTCTATAGTATTCGCCGCTTCCCCAGTTCGCCTTTCCAATCCAAAGAATGCCTTCCTGGCCGAAAATATCCGACAGGGGAACCTGGCTGGCCACTCTGCCGGCCTCTTCCCCATTGATATAAAGGATCGTCTCCCCCTTTGTGTAGGTCAGCGCAATATGGCTCCAATCCGAAACATCCAGCTTGCCCTCTGCCGCTTGGGAGCGCTGCCCTTGGTTCTTATACCGTTCCGCAGTGATGGAGCCGCCATTCTCAAAGGCGCCTAGGTAAGTCTCATAGTTCAGCTTCTGCGTTTCCCGATTGGGGGCGGCATAAAACATCCAGTTGCTCAAATCCGACTCTGGCTTTGCCCCAAAGGAAATGGTCAGCTCTTCCCTTCCTGTCAAAAGGCTGCTGCCGTCCCCCTTCGTCACCTGAAGCCACTGCCGCTCTGTCCCATCCAGGAACAAAGCCTTATCCTGGATGGAATGGGCACCTTCCGCTATCGCCTGGCCGCCCATAAAGCCTGTCTCTTCTTCATCAAAGGTAAATTCCGCCAGGTAATCCTTCGTCACTTCCTCTGCCGCTTCCAGCACAGGAAGGTTCGTCACCTCCGCCAGCTCTCCTTCGCTTAAGAGGCCACAGGCCTGCCTTGCCAGTATCACCCTGCGGCTGCCTGCCGGGGTCAGCTCCACTTGGCCTATAGCGCCAATTTTGGCGATTGCCTCTGCAATCATGCCAGATTTTTCCAGCAAGCCGCCTTGTGCCTTACGCAAATCCTGGGCAGCTGCCAATAGAGCCTCCTGCCCTGCCTGGCCTTCTTTCTGCATTTCCTCCGCCTTTGCAAGGGCGGCTTCATACACTGCCCAGCTCTTCTTCGTATAATTTCCCTCCTGGGACTTTGGCACAGAATCATACAGCGCCTCATCCAAGCGCATCCATGCCTGCAAGCCAGCCAATGCGTCCGCTGCCGCATCCAGGGCAGACTGCAGCGCCTGGCTGCTTCCCAGAAGGGCATTTGCATGATTGAAAGCCTTTGTATGGGCATCCCAGCGCTCTTGGCTGTACACCTCCTTATCTTCCGTGCGCACTTGATCCACGATGGACTGAAGATGGCTCTTGTCCACATATTTTATAGCCTCTGCCCGGATTTCCGCTTCCGTCCATGCCCGGGAGGCCACTTTATAGTTGTCAATCTGCCCCTTGAAATACTCGCCAATCCCCCAATTCGCCTTTCCAATCTGAAGGATGCTGTCCCCTCCCAGGATGCTGGCCAAAGGCGTCCCATTCGCTTCGCGGGAAACCTCTTCTCCATTGTCATAGAGAATCACCTCTTCCTCCGTCAGCACCATTGTCACATAATGCCACTGGTTCGCCCGGACGCTGGCCTCTGCCTGGGGCAAGCGGAACCCCTGGTTGGCAAAACGCTGTGCCGTCACGACGCCTTGATTCTCCAAAAGCCCCAGGTAGCGCTCCCAATTCACGTTCTGAGCCCCCTGGTCGGGCGCCGCATAGAACAGCCATCCAATGCCATCTTCCCGCTTCACCTGCAAGGAAACTGTCATTTCTTTCATCAGTCCGCCGGGAATCAGAGCCTTGCCGTCTGCGCCCGTCACTTTCAGATAGTCCCGGAAACCGTCTAAGCATAGCGCTTTGCCCCCATCATGGTCCACAAGGCTGTACGATCCCTTTGCCTTCGCTGCGCCTCCGCTGATTACGCCTTCGCCGTCAAAATCAAAATCCACCAACAGCTCCGGCAAGGAGACTTGTGCATAGGAAGCCGCCTCCGAAAGAGCCTCTCCATCTGTCATGGCATGGCCCAGGACTTTAAAATTATCCAGCTGCCCCTTATAATAGGATCCGGAACCCAAATTAGCCTTCCCAATCAACAGGATCCCTTCTTCCCCTAAAATGGCTGGAAGAGAAGCGCCGCTTGCCCCTCTGGCCTTCTCCCTGCCATTTATGTAAAGGATTGTCTCTGTCTCCGTAAATACAACGGAAACCTGATGCCATCCTTTTGCCTCTATCTCTGCGCTGACAAGCGCATCCTTGCTGCCATCCTTGCAGCGAGCCACAGTGATTTCCCCATTTTGCTCTTTTATGCCAATATAGGAGGCAGGGTCAGCCTTTTTGTCCGGGGCGGCATAGCAAATCCAGTTCTCCGACCCGCTTTCTGCGTCCGGAAGCGCCTCAAAGGAAATCGTGGCGCTCTTCTCCCCAGCCAGCGGGTTCTTGCCGGTCTTGGCAGCCACCTCCAAGAACTCACTGGTTCCATTCAGGGACAAGGCCTGCCCATCCCCATGGGGGCGAAGGGAATGGTTTCCTTTCGCCTCTGCATATGCCGTCTGAAAGCCTGCGCCTTCCTCATCGAAGGTAAAATCCATTCCCACCTCGGTCGCCTTCTCCACCCTCCAACGCTGGGCAAGGTTGTCGCTGTTCCAATAAGCCCCCAAAGCATCGTTTCTCCATTGGACAATCCTGGCATTGTCCGCTGCGCTGTTCCCCTCCAATACAAGCACCAGATAGCTTCGGGAAGGCACGATACGGAATGCCCCATAATTTTCCTTCAGAAATGCGAAGCTCTGTGCCAGGGATCCGTCTGGCTCACCCGTGCCAATCTGCGTCCCATAGGAAAAATACTCGCTGTCATTGGCCGCATCCCCATCCGGGTTCACCTGCATGGCTTTGCCAGTGGCCAGATTGGTGACGGTGTATTCCCCATCCCCCTTATTCTTAATCATCCACCACTCGTCTGTCCGGGTTCCTTTCTCAGCAGACGCCAGGTTGCCTGCCTCATCCACCACCAAGGATTTCTTGCTGGAATCTGACAAAATCCGATACACGCCGTCAGACAGCTCGCCTTCGATTGGCCGTTCCTCTGTGCGCCCGCTGAGGTTGGCATAGGTCAGGGTATACCAGCCCAGCTCATCCAAGCTGGAGCCCCCCTCCCCTTCTATGTAAACGCCATCCGCATTGTCCATCATTTTCTTCACATTTGGCATCTCCAAGCCTTTGCGGTTAACATAATGGTTGTACATCTGGGAATAAATAGGGCGCCAATGCCCCCGGGAGGCTCCGCTGATTCCAGGCTGCCACTCCCCTTTCCCATCCCTTCCCTTTCTCCACTCGTATGCCGCAGAAGGAACCTCTTCATTCAGGCTGTTGTATCTCACAATATATTCCACGGCTTTCCGAAAGCGATTGTCGGAAATGCCGTACAAATCATCGCCCTGATTCCAGGCTGTCTCAAATATAACGCCGCAAAGCACCAGCCCCAAGGTCGTATGCCCCTGATCCCGGGTAGATTCCTGCCACTGCGCCAGCCCTTCCTCCTCAAAGACATAAGGCATCATATGGTAAATGGAGCCGTTGCCCTTCCCTGCCTTCACATAGCCCAAGGCGCGCTCATAAATATCCTCCCGGTCGCAAAACACGCCGATAGAAATCATGGAAGCCAGGTTGGCAAGCTCCCAGTTCGCCCAGTAGTTTCCAATATAGGCGTCATTGTGGCGAATCATAAAGTCATCGTTCATAGGATAGAAGACATTTAACAGAAGGCTTTGAAGGCCTTCCGTGTCAAAATTCGGGTGGTCCCGCATAATCTCCCCAATATTGGCAAGCTCATAGCCCTGCAGGCCCGCCGCCAGGAAACGGTCCGCATTTCCGCCCAATCCTTTCATCGTGGAAGACCAGGCATTCACAATCCGGCAGGCTGCCTCCCCATGGTCTGCGCTCCCGCTGATTTTCCAAATCAAGGCATTCTGATAAGCCCGGCGCACATCAATACGGAGCTGGTTGATGCTGTCCCGCCCGCCCCTGGTCACATATTCCAAAGGACGGGGGTTCCAGCCGGGATTGGAATAAGTATTCTGCCACAGCCGATCCCAAGTCTCCTTATTGGGAGATACATTGTTGTCTACATTCTCCTTCATCTTGGCAAAGCCCTCTGCCGTATGGAGCAGGCCTGGATGCTGAAATGGGCTGTCCTTAGAAGCCTGCGGCTCCTCCACCACCCCCTCTGCCCCTAAAGCCGTAAGCGGCAGGCAGCTCATAGCCATTGCCGCCGCCAAACACACTGCCAAAAGCGAGGCTGCCTTTCTTTTGCATTGGCGCATCATAATCTGTACCATAGCGTCCCTCCTTTACTTCTTTTCCCGTAAATTTTGATATAGTCTTTTTCATTATATCGGAATTCCCCCTGAAAAACACGTCGTTATTGCGTTAAAAATCGGCAAATTCGCTCTAACTTTCCTCCCATATTTTTTCAGGAACTTATATTGTCAACTTTTTTAATTTTGTGGTTGACATTTTGCGCATGCTTTTCTATAATAGTAGTCAATAGAAATACACAAAAAAAATGACAGGAGAATACACGCCATGCAAGAACCAACGATACGCCCCAAAGCAACTGCCTCTGCCAAGCAGGGGATTTCCGTCCGCCAGATTGCAGCCATCGGCATTATGGCCGCCGTCACCTGCATCCTGGCGCCCTTTTCCATCCCTATCGGCCCCGTGCCCATTTCCCTGACAAACCTGGCCATTTATTTCGCCCTTTACATACTTGGCGTTAAGGATGGAACCCTCAGCTATTTAGTCTACCTGCTGATTGGCCTAATCGGAATTCCCGTTTTCTCCGGATTTACCAGCGGCCCGGAAAAATTGTTTGGGCCTACGGGAGGATACCTGATTGGCTTTATTCCCATGGCGCTGTTGGCAGGGATTATTATTGACAAATTCATTTCCAGCCGCCTCGCTTGCCTAGCCGGCATGGTCTTTGGAACCATTATCTGCTATGCCTTGGGAACTGCCTGGCTGGCTTACCAGGCAAGCATGGGCTGGAAGGCTGCGCTTTTTGCAGGGGTAATCCCCTTTATCCCCGGAGATTTGGCTAAGATGGCGCTTGCCATGCTGATCGGCCCCCAAATCCGGTCGCAGCTTGTGCGCGCAAACCTGATATCCAAAAGTTCTTCAATCAAAGATTGACATTTCTGCCAGTATATGCTAGAATATTCCTCGTCCATGAAAAAAGCATGGGCATGCAAAGTGGGATATTAGCTCAGTTGGTAGAGCACTTGACTTTTAATCAAGTTGTCCCGGGTTCGAATCCCGGATGTCTCATGGTGGAAAGCCTTTAAAATAGGCATTTTTCAAGAGAAAAGCACTCCATTATCTGGGGTGCTTTTTCATGCTTGACTAACATTTGACTAACGATGGGCTGCATGCGCATGGCTTTATCGGTATCCAAACAACTTCTGCATACTCATAAGCCCCTTCTGCATGGATTCATCGTACATAGCCCAGTATTCCTTCTGTAGCCGCCTGTATTCCCCCATCAGTGCTTCATACTTCGCCCACCTCATATAGCGTGGCTTCGGGATATGCCATAAATCCTGGATGGGGGTATCCGGATGGTCTACCTCCCAGTCAACATATTGCAGCTTACTCACTACAAGAAAATACATCTTCCTCCGCAGCAGGTTCAGGCCGCTGCGCTGCTGGATGCCGTAATTCAGCTTGGCACACTTTCTGCACTGGTACAGCAAATCCTTTTTATAAAGGTGTCTGGCACGCCTGCCACACTTCGGGCATAGGAAGTATAGCCTGTATGATATTCCGTCCACATTGGGCACTTTAGAAAGCTTTATGGGGTATTCTCTGCCGTTATGGCTTATTCTGGCAGTTTTCTCCACTATGTCGTAGAAAATCCAGCCGCCCATGACAGGATGTTTGTATTCCCCATAATCTGATAGGTGTTCGAACCAGTCCGCATACCGGAGCAGGCTGAAGCTGTCAATCCGGCTGTATTCCTCTACCCTTCCATGGGTTTTATTATGCCCGCCGGAGTTATAGTTCCCCATCCTGCGCCACTTCCTTCCCTGCCAACATATTATCCAGCATGGCAAATGTAATCTTGTTATCTGCACCATCCCTCCGAAAATCCGGCTATGTCGGATTTTTACTTGTTGGAATCAATTTTGCAAACTTGTTTCGCAATTACCTAATTTGGGTATTGGCTTCCTTACATCCGCCCTTTAAACCCCCACTTGCCTTGCAAGCGCCATTCGGTAAAGAGGTTGACAGGCTCAGTGGCTCCCTTTTAATGTTATAGAAAATTTGATTGCTGGATGACAGAAGGTATGCTATAATCTTCCTATGGAGCGGACGTGTTACAAGGCGGTAGCCTCCCTAACTTCACGAAAGAAGGGAGGTGGTGCAGATGGATACATACCAGATTTTGAGCCTGTTGTTTTTGGGCGGGAACTTCCTGATTGCGCTGCTTGCCTATATTGATAGGAATAACAAGCGAAAATAAATAAACCTACCTTGTACTTGGTCGGTCGAGGTAGGTTTATTTTATAAACTAATCCTGGGAGGCTAACCACTTTGTGGGCGGCTGCTCCTTTCCTATAATATAACATTTTTGCCCCTGAAAATCAATGATATTTTTAGAATTTTACAAAGTGAATGCCGATAGGGATTTGATTACACTTTTGATTACACTCATTGGATGATGTGCTGCGGACGCCTTTCTTTCGGTATTTTTGGGGCATTCGTAGGGTTCGAATCCCCGATATCTCATGGTTTTTATGAGTGGGAACCCTTGATTTTCAAGGGTTCCCGTTCTTTTTCCCCATTCCTTCCCGGGTTGACTAATTTCTGATTCTGAAAGCCAATGAGGAGCGAAAAAGGATACTGTTAAAGTTAAAGCACAAAGGAGATTGCATCGAATGAAACCGACCCCAAACCAACTCCCAGAACACACACAGGAGCGCCCGCATGCCCGGGAACAGATGCCTCATGACCGACAAGGGCAGCAAAATCCGCACAGCCATACCCACAGCCACCAGCAGACCCAGGCCGTCTTAAACCGCATGTCCCGGGCAATCGGCCATATGGAGGCCGTGAAGCGGATGGTAGAGGACGGGCGGGACTGCAGCGAGGTCCTTGTGCAGATTGCCGCAGTCCGCTCTGCCATCAACAATATTGGCAAGATTATTTTAGAGGACCATATCTCTCACTGCATTGTGCATGCCATAGAGCAGGGGGACACCAAAGCCATAGAAGACCTAAAAAATGCCATAGAGACTTTTGTCAAATAGGCTCTTAATATGCCCGGATGGCGTCTGCCGCATCTTCCTGGGTGTTTTCAATCTTCCTGATTACGACATAATAGCTATAGTCTTCGCTCACCTTTATCTTGACCCGGTCGCCCGCCTTGCGCCCTAAGATTGCCTTTCCTATGGGAGATTCTGTGCTGATTAAATTCTTCATGGAATTTCCCCGGATGGAGGTCACCAAGCGGAATACCTGCTCTTCCTCATCCTCTTCAAAATATACCGTCACCGTATTGTTAATCCCTACCTCGTCTTCCTTGGACTCGTCTGATATAATCTCTGCCGTCTTTAACATGCGCTCTAAGTAGCGGATTCGGCTGTCATTTTTATTCTTGTCCTTTTTTGCCGCATGGTATTCGAAATTCTCGCTTAAGTCCCCATGGGCGCGGGCTTCCTTCACTGCTTCAATGGCTTCCTTGCGGACCACTAGCTTGCGGTACTCAATCTCTTCTTCTATCTTTTTCACATCGCTTTTCGTCAGCCGCTCTCTCATAGCTTCCTTCCTTTCACAATCTAATTTCTAATACGATTCCCGGTTCCCACATTTTGGGCAGACATTCCCTTCCCGATAGTGGTAGCCACAGCGGTAGCAGCACTTTATTTCATGTTTGTCCTTGGCCAGATAGGCAATGCTCCTGGACTCTGGCTTTTCCTGCAGATAGGACACAAAGCGGCTTAGAATCTCTCCAAAGCTGCGCAGCTCCTTTGCCGGAATGCCGCTGGGGATTTTCGTCTTGGCGCCGTTCCTGCGGCTGACATAGAGGCCTCGGCTCAAAAAGCCTGCATTCCCCTCTATGCGCTGGATAGCGCGGATTGGAATCGCCTCGCTGCTGAATGCACTGTTATAGTAAATATGCTCTGGCGTCAGCACAAAGCCCTCCCGACCATTCTGCTTGCCGGAGGAATCGCAGACGATAATGGGGTACTCATAACGATGGCGCTCTCTGGCATACGTATTCAGCGCCATTGCCACAAGGCCTGCTTCCCGAGGATCCCAATCCCCCCGCATCACGCTGCGCACATCGTAATAATGAATCCGTCCCATATCCTGGATGCGGGCATTTAAATCGTCCCGCAGCTTTTCCACCAAAAGGCCGCACTCATCCATTTTTATCTTCGTCAGCCTCTTGTCTATCATTTCCAGGGTATTGGTCTTCAACTCCGGCAAAAAGGCTCCGCCCTCAATCTTTTCATATGCCTCTATGGCTTCGTCAAAGGACAGGCCCATAATGTCCGGGCATATTTTATCAATGGCTTGCTCATCCAGAATGCGCAGCTGCCCTTCTATCTTCTCCCGGATTTCAGCTGCCTCCTCCTCCGGATACCCCTCTTCCTTCAGTTGCTGGAGCATCTGCACCAGGCCGTTCCGACTGCTTTTGCCAATACGCCCCATCATCCTGGCAATCTCCTGCTGCATTCCCAGCCTGCGCCGTTCCTCCAGAATCCCCTCATAAGCGGAAATGTCTGCGCCCTCATATTGGCTCAGCCTGTCTCGGAAAGTGCGGTATTGGCTCCGGCTTAGCCGCTGCGGGAGGTTTGCCATCAGCTGTTTTGCCTCTTGCTGTGCGCAGACTTGCTTTAACCCCTGTAGGAAATCCAAAATCTCGTCCTTTGCTTTCTGGCTGCATTCGGATTTCGCTATCTCCTCTATCACGCGCAGGATGGAAGCATAGGGCTTTCCCTGACAGGCCTTCGCTTTCTGCCAGGCAAGCTCCTCTTCCTTTTTCCCCATGGCGTCCCGGATGCGGGCAAGGAACCCCTCCCTGACAGACGCTTCCAGAGAGGAATCCTTCTGCAGCTGCTTATCCAATTCCCGCATCTGGCTCAGGGACATGCGGTCTAAAACACCTATGCGGGATGCGTATTTTTCCATAATGGCTTGGGAAGCAGCAATCCCCGCCCCATCTTGGGACTGTTTCCCTTCAGCCGCATTTTCGGCTATATTACAGGGTTTCCCACCTTCTGCCTCCCTTCCCATTCTATCCTGAGAATCCCCAACTCCAGACGCTCTCCCTGAACTATCCTGGAATCCTCCCATTCCAAACGCACTTCCCACACTATTCTGGGATTTTCCCATTCCAGACGCCCTTCCTTCACCAGCCTGAGAGCCTCTCATTCCAGACGCTCTTAACGCACTATCCTGGGATTCTCTCATTCCAAATGCACTTTCCACACTATCCTGGGATCCTCCCATTCTGGGTGCTCTTCCTTCACTATCCCGAGAACTTCCCCTTCTTGCCATTCTTCCTGCCTTCTCTTGAGAACCTCCCAATCCAGACGCTCTTAACGCCTTCTCTTGAGAACCTCCCAATCCAGACGCTCTTCCTGCCTTCTCTTGAGAACCTCCCAATCCAGATGCCCTTCCCGCCTTCTCCTGGGATTCTTCCCCTATATTGCCATTGCCCTTATGGGCCTGCGCAGATTCCCCCTCATCATATGGCCTTTCGCCGTCCCATGGCTTCCCGGCATGGCTGGAACCTTCCTTTTCCTGCTTTTTCTGCTGGCGCAGGAGGGCTGCCAGCTTCTTTCGGTAAGGCTCCGCCTTTGCCAAGGGAAAAAAGCCCGCCTCCAGCTTTTCGTCCAGATTCTGCAGCTCTTCCTCCGACATCTGCTCCATGCCGGCGCAAGCCTCTTCCACGGAAGGGGAATTCTCCCTTTTTCCTCTCTGAGAGGCATACTCGTTAAAATTATAATTGGAAACTCTTGCGCCCTGCTTTCCCAGCAACCCTCTGTAATCTTCATAGGCTTCCCGGTCTTTGCCGAATTTCAGCGCATAAGCATCGCCCTCCCGCAGCAGCTTCCCCGGGCGGGGCGTATAATAGAGGCTGCAGCCGTCACAGGTATAGCTCCTTGCCAGAAACACCTTCCCCTCCTCCGTTTCGATGGGGAACTCCCTGCCTGGGGGATATACGCACATATGTAGCTTCGCCTTGCAGGAAGGACACAAGTAACCTGTAACGTAAAAATTGTTCCCCAGCCGGGAGGCCTTCCTCTCATAAGCGTCTGTCTCCTCCTTGCGGAAGGAAGCCCGCTCCATGGACCAACACATGTTGTGCCATAAGCCCGCTTTCCTCTCCTGCTCCGTTTTTTCGGATTCCTCCCGGGGCTTCTCCAAGGCCTTCTGCCTGCCTTCTTCAATGGCCGCCTGCACCACTTCCTCATAGGTAATCTGGACGCCGTCCTTGTAGAAGCGAAAGTTATCGCTCCGGTAATCTGGGCGGATCTTCAAATCCTTTAATACCGCAGTGAAAAGCCCATTCAGCTGACTGTCGTCCTGCTCCACCTTAAGCCCTTTAATCATGCCCCACTTTCCAAAAGCATAGAGGCTCATGTTAAGGACATTTGCAAGCACCTCATTCCCCTCCACCTGCTCCATATCCTCTTCCCGGTCAGGCAGCTCAATCACATTTGTGCCCACCTTTCGGTTCTCGAAATTCATCACAAGGGAACGCACCCTTCCGGACAAGATTAGGAAATGGTTCAAGACTGCAAAGCTCCCTTTCCACTCCACCTTGGCGCCCATTGTGGCAATCATGCGGGTAAACACATTTTTCAGTTCGCTATTTGCTTTTAGCAGAATCATGGGAAACACCTCGCCATTTTATATATATCAGCAGACTTTAAGCACCGCAACCCCCTTCGCATCCAGCTCCATTGCATCCCCCTTCTTGTACCCCTGCCCGGACAGCAGATCTGTGCCGTCTTCCGGAGCCTCCAGGCAGGCTTTGCCTTCTCCGTGGTTCAGAAGGAACAAGTACTGCTCCTGCCCCCGCACCCGCCTTATGGCTTCCACATTTTCCGGCGTCTGGGCTGCGGGCTTTATCTGCTGCTCTTTACAGAGATTCTCCATAAATTTTCGGTAAAATCCTTCCTCGGAACGGGTGCCTACATAGTAAGCCCGCCCTTCCCCATAGGAATTGCGCGCCAGCACAGGGAATCCCTGGTAGAAATCCTCCTCATACACCGCCAAGGCTTTTGCCCCCTCCAAGTGCATAATGTCACACAAAAGCCCTGCCTCGTATTCCTGCCCCTGATAGGTGAAGCGGTTCTTTTTATGGGGCGGCAATGCGTCAATCTCTTCCACCCAGACGCCCAAGATATCCCGAAGGCGCCCAGGGTAGCCGCCCAGGACGACCAGATCGCTTTCATCCACGTAGCCGCTGAAAAAGGTGGCGACAAAAGTGCCCCCCTTTTCCACAAACTCTCGGATTCGCCCATCCACGCCTGGCTTCGTCATATACATCACCGGGGCTGCCAGCAGCTTGTACTTGGAAAAATCGTCCTCCTCGCAAACGAAATCCACAGGGATATTCTGCCTGTGCAAGGCCGTATAGTAACGAAGCGCCTCGTCCAAGTATTTCAAATCCACGCTGGGGCCTGCGGAATAATCTGCCGCCCACCAATTTTCCCAGTCAAACAGGATGGCCGCCTCCGCCGGGACAGCGGAACCCAGAATTTCCCCGCCCAGCCGCTCCAGCTCTTCGCCCAGCGCCGCCACTTCCCGGAATACCCTGGTATGCTCATGGCCTGCATGGGAAATCACAGCTCCATGGTATTTCTCACAGGAGCCGATGCTTTGCTTCATCTGGAAGAACAAGACGGCGTCAGATCCATGGGCTACCGCCTGGTAACTCCACAGGCGCATGACGCCTGGGCGCTTCAAGGCATTGAAGGGCTGCCAATTCTGTTGGCTGGGGGTCTGCTCCATCAGCACAAAGGGCTTGTTGCCCCCTGCTCCGCGCATCAAGTCGTGGTTCATGGCTATCTGGCTGAAAGAGTCCTCATTGGAAGGGTAATTGTCCCAGGAAACAAAATCCATGCATCTGCCCCATTTCATGTAATCCAAGGGCTTATATGCACCCATTAGGTTGGTGGTCACAGGAATATCCGGCGTATGCTCTTTCACTGCATCGTATTCCAGCTGAAAGCAGGCCAAGATGCTGTCCGAATTGAACCTGCGGTAATCTAAGCTGATTGCCTGCGCCACCGTGCGTTCCTCGTCAATATGCTCGCTGCGCTGGTCTGGCAGCACAATCTCTTCCCAATCATAAAAAGTATGTCCCCAAAAAGACGTGTTCCAAGCGCAGTTCAGCGCCTCTAAGCTGCCATAGCGCCCCTTGAGCCATGTGCGGAAAGCCCTCTCGCAATTCTCGCAGTAGCACTCCCCGCCGTACTCATTGGAAATATGCCATGCCAGGATATTATCATAATCCTTATAGCGCTCCGCCAGCTTCCCTGCCAGCCGGGCAGAGAATTTCCGGTATATAAGGCTGTTCGGGCAGGAATTGTGCCTTGCGCCGAACTTATGCTTCCGCCCGTAGAAATCAGTCCGAAGGACTTCCGGGTACTTCCTGGCCATCCAGGCCGGGTGCGCCCCTGTGCCGGTGGCAAGGCAGACTTTCATGCCATGGCGCTTAGCGAGCGCCATGATTTTATCCAGCTTCTCAAAGCAATAGCTGTCCTCCGAAGGCTGCAGCGCTGCCCAGGAGAACACGTTCAAAGTCAGCGTGTCAATATGGGCAAGCTTTAAAAGCCGCATATCCTCTTCCCAAGTCTCCTCCGGCCACTGCTCCGGGTTATAGTCGCCGCCATAGGCGATTTTATCGTGATTCCATACCTTTCCCTTCATCTGGAAAACCCTCTCTTTCTATCAAAATGCAGGCAGCCATCCATTGTCTTTGCAGCTGCATTATAAAGCCTCACTGCTTATGCTCCCAATATAGCATATCGCCGGGAGAAATGCAATCGCACAAAACAAGGCCGCCATGCCAACAGCCCATGCATCGGCTGCGGCACAGCGGCCTTCCCACTCTACTATCAAATTCCCTGCGCAAAAGCCCCTCTATGCCTCCCCCTCCCTGGATGGAGGCATAGGAAAGCTATGCGCCTTTTTCTCTCCCAATCTCTGCTCCTGCAGTCCCCAAATCAAAGGAATCTTGCAGGAATGAGGCGAATCGCCATTATTTAATCTTTACTGTCGCTTTCTGCCCTTTAGACTTGAACACTTTCTTGTAAGCCTTCAATTTGCTCTTCGGAACCTTGATGATAGCGTTCTTATAGATATTTTTCAGGGCATTCTTCCCAACAGACTTCAAGCCGGTTGCGTTTACGGTAATCTTCTTTAACTTCTTGCAGTTATAGAATGCTTTCTCGCCTATTTTCTTTACGTTCTTGCCAATCTTTGCGCTTGTGGCCTTTGCGCAGCCAGAGAATGCGCCCTTGCCAACCTCTGTCACCTTGAAGCTCTTGCCGCCAATCTTCACGCTGTCGGCCACGCTGATGGACTTCAGGTTACGCTTCACAGAACTGCTCTTTATGCCTGTAAGCGTCAGGGCGCCCTTGCCGCTGGTATTGGAATTGGTAATCTTATACTTGTAGTTGCCTACCGTATAGGAAGCGCCCTTCTTTACGATAATCTTAAAGGACTTTGTAACCTTTCCTTTGTAATTCCCAATGCCGGTAATGGTCACCTTGGCCGTGCCGATATTCTTGTTCTTACTGTAAGATACCTTGTAATCGGTGTTCTTCTTCAATGTCTTGCCATTGTAGGTCACCTTCACAGAGGGCTTCCGCTCTTTTCCATTGTAGGTCTGGGCGGAGATAGAAGCTACCTTTGCCTTGGAGATATCAACAATCTGTGACACAAGCTGCTCGTACTTCTCTTCTGCTGCTGTCAGCACCCCATAATTGGAGACGAATACCTTCTGGTTCCTTGGCAGAGCCTCATAGGATGCACGGGCATTGTCAATCAGTTTCTTGCTGGCGGCTGTTGCCTGCACTGTGCCAATCTTACCAATCAAGGCCACAACCGGGTCTGCCGCTGCCTGCGCCAGAACTGGGTAAGATTTCTCAGCTGCTTCCAATGCGGCAAGGTTCGGCACCTTTGCCTTCAATTCTTCTGTCAGGGAATCATATGCCTGGCGCGCCTCATAAATCATCCTCTTGCAGTCTAAGGTGGCTACAACAGTTCCAATCCGATTGATCATATCTGTCACGTTGGCTGCGACAGCGTCCCCGTCTAACATTACCTTCCAGCGGTAAACGCCGATGGACTGGGTGCCTTCCTGCTCCAGGTTCACGGTCATGACCATACGGATTGCCGTTGTGGTAATCTGGTCAATATCGATTACATTGTACTGGTCTGTCTTAACAACCTCTTCATACTTCTGCTTCATGCCAGCATCTTTCCAGTTCCCATCGGCATCCTTATACTGGATTTTCAGCGAGCCTGGAATCCTGTTCCAATAATTATCATACCAGTACACCTGCATCTGCTTGGTGGTGATAGGCTCACCCCACTCATACATCAGCCAGTGCTCTGCATCATCCCTAGGCACTGCCCAGTTGCTCCAGCCAAATCCATCGCCCAAGCTGGAGGAAGAAGGCTCAAAGGATGGGTCATGCACGCCTTCAATGCGGGCGCCGCTGTATGTCTTATCTGCGCTTATCTTCGCCTTCGGGCCTGCATCGTCCGCCGCTGCGGGTTTTGCACCTTCGATAACCTTGTCTGCCATCGTCCAAATCAGCATGCCGCTGGAGCCGTTCTTAGGCTCTTCTCCGGGAACGTACACGCCGTCGTCAGCGCGGTTATTCCATGCGTAATAAGGAACTGCCTGAATCTTAATGGGCAGAAGCTCGCCGTACAGGCTGTATTTTGCCTCGCCTGTGATTTCCACAACGCCCTT
>CAOKUK010000008.1 GCA_948472595.1 uncultured Eubacterium sp. | reverse complement strand
ATTCAGTACAAGCAGAAGATTATAGCAAAGTCTATCGCAATCAGCGCCAATAAGTCAAAGGTATTGGCAGGCAAAAGGGTAAAGCTGTCTGCGAAAATCAGCCCAACGAACGCCACGGATAAGACCGTGCGTTGGACCTCTGGGGACAGGTGGGTTGCTTCTGTGGACGAGAATACGGGAATGGTCACGACGCACAGTGCGGGCATTGTGAAGATTACAGCGTCAGCTATGGATGGCAGTGGGATTTCAAAAGTATATACGCTGGTTGTGTGGCCGAAGAAGATGTCTGCTCCCTATGGCTCCAGCCCCAAGTCAAAGCAGCTGTATATTAGCTATGGAAGTCAGTCCGGCGCAAAGGGCTATGAGGTGCAGTATGCCACGAACAGCAAGTTTAGAGGAGCGAAATCAAAGAGGACCTCTAAGACCAGCTTTACCGTAAAGGGCGTGCAGAAGAATAGGGTATATTACATCAGGGTGCGCGCTTATGTGCAGAGAGGCAAGAGCATGTATAGAGGCGACTGGAGTAAAACAAAAAAGGTCAGGATAAAATAGAAAAGACGCCGGGAATGCTCCACAAGCCTGGTGCGGCCATTGCCGCGCTTTGTTCCTTCGTTTTAGGATGGAAAATTATTTTGTGCGAAAGGCGCCAGTTGTTAGAGCGGATTGTGCCAAGCTAAGAAAAATTAGATAGGAAATATGGCAAGAAGCCAGCATGCAGGAAACTGTGTGCTGGCTTTTTACTGCGTCAAGATATCTTGAAAAAATTTCCACTGATGAAAATGGATTTTTGGATTCTTTTATTTTTGCATAATTCCTGCGCATCCTGCAAAAACTAAACAATCATATCAGAGTGTTTGGGAGGGAAAAATATGAGTGCGAATAGCAGCGGTAATCCCTTTGGCATAAAGGATAAGCTGGGTTACATGTTTGGAGATTTTGGGAATGACTTTACCTTTATTTTCGCAAGCTCTTTTTTGATGGTGTTTTACACAAATGTGCTTGGAATCGACCCTAAAATGGTGGGCGTCCTGTTTTTGGTATCCAGAATCGTGGACGCCTTTACGGATATCGGGATGGGAAGGATTGTGGATCGGATGCCTGCCGGGAAGAATGGGAAGTTCCGGCCTTGGATTTTGAGGATTTGCGTGCCGGTGGCCGTTGTGAGCTTCCTGATGTACCAGTCGGGGCTTGCCGGGGCGTCTATGGCGGTTAAGGTTGCCTATATGTTTGTGACGTATATTTTATGGGGCTCCCTGTTCTATACGGCCATTAACATCCCTTATGGATCCATGGCATCCGTGATTACGGACGACGCCAGGGAGCGGGCGGAGCTTTCCACCTTCCGTTCCATGGGGGCGAACTTTGCCAGCGTGGCCATCATGGTAATCGCGCCGGCGGTGATTTATTACAAGGACGCCAATGGGAACCAGATTGTGAGCGCAAGGAATTTTACGCTGATTGCAGGCATGTTTTCTGTCTTGGCCATAATCTGCTACCTGCTGTGCTATACGATGACCACAGAGCGGGTGCAGGTGCAGGCATCGGCCAGGAAGGAAAAGCCCAGCGCGGCGGAGACCGTAAAGGCGCTGGTGACGAACCGGGCGCTGCTGGCCATTATTGCTGCGGCAATCTTTTTGCTGCTAAGCTCCCTGATGGTGCAGTCCATGAACAATTACTTGTTTGCGGAATGGTTTAAGAATACCCGGGCGCTTTCCTTTGTGGGCTTTATCGGGCTGCCCACGACGCTGGTTCTGGCGCTTTTGACTGGCGGGATTACAGAGAAATTTGGCAAGAAGGAAGCCGGGGTGGCGGGGATGCTGTTTACCGGGATTATTTTCCTGCTGCTCTTCTTTTTTAAGGTGCACAACCCTTGGGTGTTTGTGGCAGTCACCTTTGTGGCAAACTTTGGAATGTATTATTTCAACATGGTTATCTGGGCCTATATCACGGATGTGATTGATTACCAAGAGGTGAAGACTGGGAGCCGAGAGGATGGGACTGTCTATGGGGTGTATTCTTTTGCCCGGAAGATTGGGCAGGCGCTGGCAGGCGGGCTGAGCGGGTTTGCCCTATCTGCCATTGGGTTTGTGTCAGAGCCGGGGGCGGTGCAGACCGACCAGGTGCGGCTTGGGATTTACAATATCGCCACGGCCTTCCCTGGGGTGTGCTATATTATTGTGGCGCTAATCCTGGCTTTTGCCTATCCGCTGACCAGGAAAGTAGTGGCCGAAAACAGCGCTGTTTTGGCAAGGCGGCGGGAGGAGAATGGGGTGAGATAGAAATGCAGGAGGAAAATATGGAAAAATCAAAAAATGGTTCCGGAAGGATGAAGCTGTCCTTCCGTTGGTATGGAGAAGGGGATAAGGTGCCGTTGGAGCATATCCGGCAGATTCCGGGGATGCATTCCATTGTGACGGCGGTATACGATGTCCCGGTGGGCGAGGCGTGGCCTGTGGAATCCATCGAGAGCCTGAAGCGGCAGGTGGAAGGGGCGGGGATGCATTTTGAAGTGATAGAGAGCATCCCTGTCCATGAGGACATTAAGCTAGGCAAGCCCAGCCGGGAACGTTATATTGAGAATTACTGCGAGAATATCCGGCGGGTAGCGGCAGCCGGAGTCCGCTGTGTCTGCTATAATTTTATGCCGGTGTTTGATTGGACCAGGACGCAGCTGGACCACAGGCTGGAAGATGGCTCTACCTGCCTTGCCTATTACCAGGAACAGGTAGAGGCTGTGGACCCTCTGGAAAGCGGCAGCGATTTGACGCTGCCTGGCTGGGACTCCAGCTATACCAGGGAGGAGTTAAAGCAGGTCGTGGCGGAATACCAGGCTATGGCGGAAGAGGATTTATGGGCGAACCTTAAGTATTTCCTGGAAAAAATCATTCCCGTGGCGGCGGCCTGCGGCGTGAATATGGCAATCCATGAGGACGACCCTTGCTGGAGCATTTTTGGGCTGCCAAGAATCATCACTTGTGAGAAAAACCTGGATCGGTTCCTGAAGCTGGTGGACGACCCCCACAATGGGATAACCTTATGCACGGGATCTTTGGGCTGCTCCGGCAAAAACGACGTGGTGAAAATGGCTGGAAAATATGCGGCTCAGGGCAGAATCCATTTCGTCCATATGCGGAATGTGAAGGTGCTGGAAAATGGCTTTGAGGAACGCGCCCATCTGTCTTCTTGCGGGACGCTTGACATGTATGAGATTATGAAGGCTTTGTATGACAATGGGTTCTGCGGCTATATCCGGCCAGACCATGGCAGGATGATTTGGGGAGAGACAGGGAGGCCGGGCTATGGCCTGTATGACAGGGCGCTGGGCGCATCTTATTTGAATGGCTTATGGGAAGCGATTGAGAAAGGAGGGCGGTTTCAATGAATTTGCCTTTTGATATTAATTTGAATGGGAAGGTGGCAGCCGTGACCGGCGCAGGAGGCATACTCTGCTCTGCCATGGCTCATGCTCTGGCGGCCTGCGGGGCTAGTGTGGCGCTGCTGGATTTGGATGAGGAGGCGGCGAAGAAAAATGCGGAGGAAATCGAAAAGGAGGGCTTTCTTGCCAAAGGCTACCAGGCAAACGTACTGGAACGGGACAGCCTGCGCATGGCGCACAGCAAAATCCTGTCGGATTTCGGCTCCTGCGATATCTTGATTAACGGCGCAGGAGGCAACCACCCAAGGGCCACCACGGAAAAGGAATGCTTTGCGGCAGGGGATTTGGACGAGGATACCAGGACATTCTTTAACCTGGATCAGGGCGGCGTGGAATTCGTATTCAACCTGAATTTTATGGGGACACTGCTCCCCACCCAGGAGTTTGCCAGGGACATGGTAGGCAAAACAGGCTGCAGCGTCTTGAACGTTTCTTCCATGAACGCTTATAGGCCTCTGACGAAAATCCCGGCTTACAGCGCCGCAAAAGCGGCGGTCAGCAACTTTACCCAGTGGCTGGCCGTGCATTTTGCAGAAGCAGGCATCCGAGTCAATGCCATCGCCCCGGGATTTTTTGCCACAAAGCAGAATGAGAAGCTCCTGTTCCATCCGGATGGCTCCCCCACCCCCAGGACGGGGAAAATCCTTGCCGCAACCCCTATGAAGCGCTTTGGGGAAACGGAGGAGCTATTGGGAAGCGTGCTGTTTTTGCTGGATCAGGAAGCAGCCAGCTTCATTACAGGCGTCGTGCTGCCCATTGACGGCGGGTTTTCTGCTTATTCTGGCGTATAGGCCTGGGGGATTGCTTATGAAGACATTTATGGACGAAGATTTTCTGCTTCCCACAAGGACGGCGAAGGAGCTGTACCATGGCCATGCGGCGAACATGCCCATCTTGGATTACCATAGCCATATCAATCCCAGGGAAATTGCAGAGGACAGGCATTTTGAGAATATCACTCAGCTCTGGCTGGGCAGCGACCATTACAAATGGCGGCAGATGCGCAGCAATGGCATAGAGGAGCGTTATATCACCGGGGACGCCCCGGACTGGGAAAAATTCCTCATGTGGGCGAGGACTTTGGAAAAAGCCATCGGGAATCCCCTCTACCATTGGAGCCACCTGGAGCTGAAACGCTACTTTGGCTATGATGGCGTCCTGAATGAAAAGACGGCGCCGGAAGTATGGGAGCTATGCAATGAAAAGCTGCGCCAGCCCTTCATGGGCGCCCGAGGCATCTTAGAAGCTTCTCATGTCGCATTGCTCTGCACCACGGACGACCCCATAGACGATTTGCGCTGGCACAGGCAGCTTGCTGTTCTGGAATGCAAGGTGCTGCCGGCTTGGCGCCCTGACCGCGCCCTTTCCATTTGCCAAGAGGATTTCCCAGAGTATCTCGAAAGCCTTGCAGAGGCTGCGGGGATGCAGATTGGCAGCTTTTTCGATTGGCAGGAGGCCATGGAGAGGCGCATGGCGTATTTTGGGGAGCTGGGCTGCTGCATCAGCGACCACGGCCTGCGGTACGTCCCTTATGAGCCGGCTGCGGAAGCGGAGGTGGACCAGATTTTAAAATCCCGCCTCCAAGGCCGTCCCCTGTCTGCAGAAGAAGAGCGGAAATTCCAGACAGCCGCCCTGCTGTTTCTGGGAGAAGCCTATGCAAGGCGGGGTTGGGCCATGCAGCTCCACTTTGGCGTAACCAGGGACCATAATAGGAAAATGTTCCAAAGAATCGGCAAAGACACGGGCTTTGACGGGATGTACACCCAAGTCCCCCTCTTGGAGCTGTCAGCATACCTGGATGATTTGTGCAGCCGCAATGCCTTGCCCAAAACCATCCTATACAGCCTGAACCCCAACGACAACGCAGCCATCGCCACATTGATTGGCTGTTTCCAGGAGGCGGAGACACCAGGGAAGATCCAGCAGGGAAGCGCCTGGTGGTTTAATGACCACAAATCCGGCATGGAGTCCCAGTTAACCACCCTCGCAAATCTGAGCCTGTTGGGGAACTTCATCGGAATGCTCACCGATTCCCGAAGCTTCCTTTCCTATTCGCGCCATGAATATTTCCGCAGGATTCTTTGCGGCCTGCTGGGAGATTGGGCGGAGCAGGGGGAATGCCCGGCAGACATGGATTGGCTGGGGCGGACGGTCGAGAATATCTCCTATTACAATGCGAAAAATTATTTTGCCTTCCCAAAATAGATTGACAATCCCTTTTAGTTAGTGTATACTAACTAAAAGGGATGTGATACTGGTTGCTCTGCTGGTTAAATGTCGATAGAATTTAGGCAAATGAAAGATTTGATATTTTACTTTCGGAGCTTTGGAAACCGTTTTGTTTTTCAGGAGGTAACAACATGGGCACGATTATCGTTGGCGCAGCCGTGGCGCTTCTGGCGGCTTGGGCAGCGCGGAGCATTTACAGGGACAAAAAAGCAGGCAGATGCAGTGGCTGCAGCGGCTGCAATGGGAGCTGCTCTTCTTGCGGCGGCCGGCAAGAAGCCGATTGACAAACCAGGAGGCATTGGGCGTCCGTTAAAGAAAATTTAAGAAAAATGTTAAGATTTGCCTCCCGGAAGTATGGTATGATAGACAGGAGAATATCATAGCTTCAGGGAGGTGTTTTGTTGTGAAGAAAAGAAAAAAGAAACGGCATGTCGTCTTGTTGGCAGTGGCGGGCGCACTGGTAATCGGCGCAGGGACTTTGTTTTTCTGCCGGGACGCTGTCATTGGGGGGATTAAGGCAAAGGCAGCCAAGGAGATTGGCAGGAAGCTGCTGGAGGAGCAGATTGGGAGCAGCCTGAACCTTGCCGGGCGGAAGGTGGATATTTCCAAGATTATGGAGCAGATGGATCAAGCGGATGTGGATAAGGTGACGGAGATTGCAGAAAAGTACATCTCGCCGGATAACATCCAGGAGGCCGCAGGGCTTGCGGCCAGCGGAAATATGGAGGGCCTAAAAGACATGGCCAAGGAGCAGCTTACCCAGGAGGATAAGGCGGAGCTGGAGAAGATGTATGAAAAATACAAGGATCAGATTCCAATGCCGGCGCCATAGGAAAGGCTTTTGTGCGGCGCTGGCGCTGTGCCAGGCTTAAGGAACTGTTTGGCAATCACTTTTTAGAACAGCTGCCCCAAATAGAGTTCCCGGTAGTAATCCAGCTCGTCTGCGATGATTTCATCTAGGACTTTCATCCCAAGCAGCTCCACAGGGGCTTTGTCGTCTGTGAGGATTCGGTTTCCAGGCTGATAGGGCGTTAAACAGCCGGAAACTGTTTCCATCATATCGGAAAGGGCAGGCTCTGTCAGCGCCTTCCGGTTTTCTTCAAAGGCTTCCAGGGCGCCCTTATTTCGGAAGGCAAAGGTCTCGCAGTTCGTCCCATTTGCCACAGGCGCCGTATAGACCTGGGGGAAAACAGAGCGTATCGTGTCGCAAAGGTAGTCGTTGATAGAATCTTCGGCCTTGGATTTCATATTCATGTTTACCACCATGACCCCATTCTCAGATAAATGCTCGTAGACTTCCGTGAAAAATTCCACAGAGGACATCTGGAAGGGGATGGTAATGTCCTGGTAGGCGTCCACCATGATGACGTCGTACTTTTTCTCAGAGGCGGCCAGGTAGGAGCGCCCGTCATAGACGGACACATCCACAGAATCCGGCAGCTGGAAGTATTCCGTGGCCAGGCCGGCAATTTTTTCATCGATTTCCACCCCCTCGATGGAACAGCCAGGAAAATATTCGCTGCAGTATTTGGCAAAGGTGCCGGTGCCAAGCCCGAGGATTAGGATGCTGCCGGGATTTTGGGCGGTGATGCCTGCCATCAGGGGTGCGGCAAGGGCGTAGTCGTAGTACATGCCAGTCAGCTTTGCATGTTTCATCAGGATGGACTGGACGCCGAAAAGCACGTTGGTGGACAGGATCACGGAGGAGTCCGTCTCCTTAACCTGTAGGTAATTGTAGATGGATTCATCCTCTAAGGCAATGCCCTCCTCCCAAAAAGCAAAGCTATAGCTGCCGGAAGAGAGGCCAAGAGCCAGAATCAGGGCAACAGCCAAGGCGGACTTTACCATTTTTTTCCGTTGGGAGAGGAAATAGAGGATGCTGATGGCCGCCAGCACGCCGGAGAAGATTAGGAAGGTTACGGCGGTCCCTACGGCTGGAATCGTGACAAAAGTAGGCAGGAAGGTGCCGATGATGCTCCCGATGGTGTTCAGTGCGCCCAGCTCCCCTACGGTCTTGCCATTGTCGTCTAGGCTGCTGACCGTGTATTTCACCAAGGAAGGGGTCACGGTTCCAAGCAGCGCACAGGGGAAGGCGAATACGGCCAGACAGGCGAACAGGGCTGCCCACACTAAGAAGTTCTTGGTGACGAAAGCGGCCAGCAGTAAGGAAATCCCGCCAATTAGGTACCTGCCTGCAAAGGGTATCAAGGCAATCCAGACAGCGGCCAAAAGAAGCCTCCCATAGAGCCTGTCCGGGGAAGGGTTCTTGTCCGCCAGGCGCCCGCCCCATACGTTGCCAAGAGCCATGGCAATCATGATCACGCCGATAATGACAGTCCACACGATTTGCGAGGAGCTGAAATAGGGAGCCATCAGGCGGCTTGCCCCCAGCTCCACAGCCATGACGGACACGCCGGAGAAAAATTCTGTGAGATATAGGAAGTATTTGTTGTTCAGGATGTTCTTTTCTTTCATGCAATGCACCTCAGCTTATCATATTTAATCAAATTCCATAATTTACATCTTAACATAGACAAGCAGGAAAAGGAATAGGGAAAATGTGATATTTATGGTTCACGGTTTGAAGGGGAACGGGATTTTGGCGTGAGGGGGCGTTTTTTGCAGGGCGTTTTTGGGAGGTATACAGATAGGGGGAATTATGGTAAAATATAGAAGGACGGGCGTACAAAGAAATCAAGGAAAAGCCAAGGAAGGCATGGAATAGCTGCAATGGAAAAATGGCGATAGACGCAGACAGAAAAAGGAGAAGCGTACAGACAGGAGGAACAAATCATGGTGAAGATGATTATGCATGGCTGCAATGGAAAAATGGGACAGGTGATCTCAGAGATATGCAAAGGGGATGGAGAGATTGAGATTGTGGCAGGCGTGGATCCCTATCAGGGGAAGGAGAATCCATACCCTGTGTTTGCCAACATAGGGGAATGCGATGTGGAGGCAGATGTGGTGGTGGATTTTGCGGCGGCGCCTGCTGTGGACGGGCTGCTGGATTATTGCGAGGCCAAAAAGGTGCCGGTGGTCTTATGCACCACTGGGTTAAGCGATGCGCAGCTGGCCAGGGTGGAGGAAGTGAGCAGCCGAGTGGCGGTGCTGAAGTCAGCCAATATGTCCTTGGGGATTAATATGCTCCTGGATTTGCTGCAGAAGGCGGCGAAGGTTCTGGCTCCCGCAGGCTTTGACATGGAAATTGTGGAAAAGCACCACAACCAGAAGGTGGATGCGCCCAGTGGAACTGCATTGGCCTTAGCGGACGCCATCAATGGCGCTTTGGATGGGGAATATTCTTATAAATATGACAGGACCCAGGAGAGGAAGAAGCGGGATTGCCATGAGATTGGCATCCAGGCTGTCCGGGGGGGCAGCATTGTAGGGGAGCATGAGGTGATTTTTGCAGGGACGGATGAGGTGATAGAAATCAAGCATACGGCCTATTCCAAGGCCATTTTTGGCAAGGGCGCGGTGGAAGCGGCGAAGTTCTTGGCAGGGAAGCCGGCCGGCAGGTATGGGATGCCGGACGTGATTGCAGCGAAATAAAAGCATACAGCGAAAGCAGGGGGTTAGCCTTATGGAAACAGGAGAAATCAGGTATTTAAAGAGCTTGGCAAAGCAGTATCCGACGATTGCGCTGGCAGCGACGGAGATTATCAATCTGCAGGCGATTTTGAGCCTGCCGAAGGGGACGGAGCATTTTATCACGGATATCCATGGGGAGTATGACCAGTTCCAGCACATCATGAAGAATGGGTCAGGAGCCATTAAGCGGAAGATTGAGGAGGAATTCAGCAACAGCTTGTCCATTGTGGAGAAGAAGGGGATGGCTACCTTAATCTATTACCCAGAGCTGAAGTTAAAGCAGGTTCTGAAGCAGGAGGAGAACATGGAGGACTGGTACAAGGTGACCCTGTACCGCCTAATCCGTATCTGCAAGAACGCATCCTCCAAATACACCCGCTCCAAGGTGCGCAAGGCGCTGCCGAAAGATTTTGCCTATGTGATTGAGGAGCTTCTGACCGGGCGGCCAGACGTGTCTGACCAGGAAGCCTATTACAACGAGATTATCAATTCCGTCATCCATACGGGGCGGGCAGGGGAGTTGGTGGTAGCCTTTTGCAACTTAATCCGCCGCCTGGTGGTGGACCACCTCCATGTGGTGGGGGATATCTATGACAGGGGGCCGTACCCCAACCTGATTATGGATGAGCTGATGAGGCACCATTCCGTGGATATCCAATGGGGGAACCATGACGTGCTGTGGATGGGGGCGGCGGCAGGCAACCCGGCCTGCATCGCCAATGTGCTCCGTATCTCTGCGAAATACGGGAACCTCAACACCTTAGAGGACGGCTATGGGATTAATTTAATCCCCTTGGCAAAGTTTGCCCTGACCACCTATGGGCAGGATCCCTGCGAGGCCTTCCATCTGGATTACCGGGAGGAGGAGTATGATGTAAAAGACGCGGCTTTGGACCAGAAGATGCACAAGGCCATTGCGGTCATCCAGTTTAAGCTGGAGGGGCAGCTCATCAAGAAGCGCCCGGAATTCCAGATGTCCCACCGCCTGCTGCTGGACAAGATGGATTTGGAGAAGGGGGTTGTGGAGGTGGAGGGGAAGGCATACCCCTTAAAAGACACCAGCTTCCCCACCCTTGACAAGGAACGCCCCTATGACTTGAGCCCGGAGGAGGCGGAAGTGGTGGAGCGGCTGGTTACGGCATTTGTCAACTGTGGGAAGCTCCAGGAGCATGTACGCTTCCTGTACACCAAAGGCAGCCTGTACAAGGTATACAATGGGAACCTGCTTTACCATGGCTGCGTGCCTTTTAATGAGGACGGCAGCTTCAAGAAGGTGCGGATTTTCGACCAGGCATACAGCGGCAGGGAATTGTATGACGTGCTGGAGAATTATGCCAGGAAGGGCTATTACTCCATCGACCCCCAAGAGAAGGACAAGGGGCTTGATATCCTCTGGTTCATCTGGCAGAATGCCAATTCCCCGGTGTTTGGGAAGCATAAGATGACCACTTTTGAGCGCTATTTCATTGCGGACAAGGAGACCCATAAGGAGCCGAAGAACCCTTATTACCGCCTGCTGGAGCAGGAAGAGGTTGTGAATAAGATTCTGGCGGAATTTGGCCTGTTCCAAGAGGATTCCCACATTATCAACGGCCATGTGCCGGTGGAGACGAAGCGCGGGGAATCCCCGGTGAAATGCGGCGGCAAGCTCTTGATTATAGACGGCGGGTTTTCCAAGGCCTACCAGTCCAAGACGGGGATTGCCGGCTATACGCTGATATACAATTCCTACGGGCTTCTTCTGGCGGCCCATGAGCCTTTTGAGTCCGTGGAGAAAGCCGTCCAGGATGGGAGCGACATCCATTCCCACATGATGCTGGTGCACCATTCTAACCGGCGGATTACCGTGGCGGATACGGATATTGGAGAAGAAATCAGGGAGAGCATCGAGGATTTGGAGAAATTACTGTGCGCATACCGGGAAGGGACGATTGTGGAGCGGCAGTAATGCATCCTAAGAGCCGGAGGGGTTTGCTATAGGCTATAAAGCCTGGGGTATTGCGGGGCATGAAAAAGGCTGTATTGGCAGGGAGGAGGCGTTTTTATGGCAGATTACCTGAAAAGCGCAGAGGTGGTGCAGCAGCTGGAATGGATGGCCAGGATATTGCTGGCGGGCTTATGCGGGGGGTTGATTGGATATGAAAGGGAAAGCCGGAAGAAATCAGCAGGGCTTCGGACGCATGTGATTGTGGCTGTGTCCTCCGCCTTGATGATTGTGCTCTCCAAGTATGGGTTCCGGGATGTGCTGGGCCTGTATGTGCGTGTGGATCCTTCCAGGATTGCGGCAGGGACAGTGACAGCCATAGGTTTTTTGGGATCGGGGATTATTTTTTCCAGGGACAAAAATGTCAGCGGAGTGACCACCTCCGCCGGGATTTGGGCCACCCTTGGCGTGGGCATGGCCGTAGGGACAGGCATGTATTTAGTTGGTTTCTGCACAACTTTAATTGTGGTGATGGTGGAGATTTTCCTGGGGCGGCAGGGGAAGGTGTCTCGGGTGATAAAAGATGTGTATGAGATAGAGGTGGAGTATATCAACATCCCGGGGAGCGATGTGGGGGAGGTGATTAAGGCGGAGCTGGAGGATACCTATGGCTGTAAAATCTTAAAGTTCCGGGTGAGGCAGAGGGGGGGCTGCATACAGCTGGGGATGTTGGTGCGGACCTCGAAGGGGAAGGAGCTGTACCGCTTGGCGGACTTAGTGGCGGAATACCCGGAGATAGAGAAAATAAGCATATAGCCAATCGAAGCCCTGGCTCCTGCGTCTCTTGCTGCCCGGGAGGCGGCGGATTCATCGGCATAAGAGGAGATTGCATGACAGAGAGAAAAGAGGTAATTGGTTATTGCCTGACATTCCGGGACGTATATGAGGATTACCCCTTCCATGACCCCAATTGGTGCGTGGTGCGCCATAAGGGGAGCCGGAAAGTGTTCGCCTGGATTTTTGACAGAGAGGGGCATGTGTGGGTGAATGTGAAATGCCATCCGGAATGGAGGGATTTCTGGAGGCAGGCCTACGAGGCGGTGGTGCCGGCCTACCACCTGAATAAGGAGCACTGGAATTCCATCATACTGGACGGAAGCGTGCCGGAAGGGGAAATTAAAAGGATGATCCAGGAAAGCTATGACTTGACGGGGCGCCCTGCCTGATGCGGCAGAGGGCGCCCCTTTGGGCTTATGGCTTTCATTTCCTGGATTTTATCCGCCGGTATTCACTGGGGCTTAGCCCCTTCTTCTGGCGGAACAGCCTGGAAAAATACAAGGGGTCTGCGTAGCTCACGGAATGGGCAATGGCGCGCACGGACAAATCCGTGCTCTGCAGCAAGATGCAGGCTTGCCGTATTCGGTAATCCAACAGGTAATTCTGGATGGAGCCCCCGGTAAGCGCTTTAAATACCCGGTGCAAATAAGAGCGGTTGATATTTAGGTGATCTGCAATATCCTGTATGGTAATCGGGTCGCAGTAGTTGCTTTCAATAAAATTCAGCGCCTCTTTTGCATAATCCGATTTTTTCTCATCGCAGATCATGGCTTCATTGGGGAATTTCTCCGCCAAGAGGAAAAGGTATTCATACAGAATGCTGTTCATCCGCAAATCCCGGTTCCGGGGAAGGGCGTCAGCCTCGAACATCTTTTCATGGCACAAGCGAAGCTGCCCATCCTTCCCAAAGTGGAGCGCCAGCTGCTCCGGGAAGCTGGTCCGTTCCAGGTATCCCTTCACCTTAATCCCCTGCATCCCAATCCAGGGATAGGTCCAGGGATCCTTCCTATCGGCTTCATAATAAATTAGCTCCCCTGAGCAGATTAGGAAGGCGTCCCCTTGCTTTAGCCGGAAAATCTTCCCCCGAGCCTTATAAATCCCAGTCCCTTCCAGCACATAGTGGATAAGGTACCCATTCCGCATAATCGGCCCATAGCTATGCCCCGGTGCGCAGCTCTCGAACCCACAGGTATAAATCATGGCGTCGATATTCCTTGAAAAATCATTAGAGAAGATATAATCCTGCATTTTTACCTACCTTTCTATCCGTCTTCTGCCTATCGTAAGCCCTTGCTTTTTCTCACATCTCTTATCAAGTCATATTCCTCAATGTCCATGTCACATTTATCCATATACATTTTATTATAACTGTATATAATAGTAATTACAAGAAGCAAAGCAAAATTCTTGGAAACCAGTTTTTTACTGTGGCCACAGGGTATCCAGGGCATGAAAGCCTTTGCGATAAATCATTAAGGAGGAGCATGAAATGGATGCAAATAAGCGACAAAGATATGAAAAAATATCCATAGAGCTTACAAGATTAGTTGGCGGGAAGGAAAATATCCAAGGAGTTGCCCACTGTGCCACGCGCCTGCGGATTGTGTTGAAGGACAATGATCTGGCAGACCTTAAGGCGATTGAGGACGTAGACCTTGCCAAAGGCGTGTTTGTGGCCGGCGACCAAGTGCAGATAATCTTCGGTGCAGGCCTGGTAAATGATGTGTATGAAGTATTCGCAGACCAGAATAACATGAAGAACATGAGCCTAAGCGACTTAAAGACGGTCGCAAACAAAAAGATGAATCCCATACAGAGGATTGTGAAAGCCCTTTCCGATGTGTTTGTGGACATTATGCCAGGGATTCTGGCGGCGGCTCTTTTGACAGGCCTGTCCGGTGTGTTGGGGAACCTGGAGTTTGTAAAAGCAAACGACACCCTTTTTGGCATTAACACCTTAATTAACATTTCCTCAGGCGCCATTTTCGGCTTCCTGCCCCTTGCGGTGGCTTACAGCGCATGTAAGCGGTTTGGCGGCAGACCCATCCTGGGAATTGTAATCGGGTGCATCATGTTAAGCGACAGCTTGACGAACGCCTATTCTGCAGCACAAGGCACGGCGGAGGTGACAACCTTACATATTTTCGGCATGGGCGTTGATCTGGTAGGCTTCCAGGGCGGCATTATCGTAGCCCTTCTGATGGGCTTTGTGACGGCGAAGCTGGATATTTTCTTTGAGAAGAAGGTTCCTGAGGTTATTCGCCTCTTGGTATCCCCCCTTTTGACCACCCTGGTAGGCGCATTGCTGCTGTTTACCATTATCGGGCCTGCAGGCCGCGGCCTGTCTTCCGGCATCACCAATGGCTTGGTATGGATGACCCAGAACTTGGGCGTATTGGGCTACGCCGTTTTCTCCGGCCTGCAGCAGTTAGTGGTAATCACAGGCCTGCACCACATCTTCGGCGCCATTGAGGCGCAGCTTCTGGCGGATACCGGAAGGAACTTCATCAATCCTTTGATGTCCGTGGCCATTATTGCCCAAGGCGGTGCGGTGCTTGGCTATTTGCTGATGCACCGGAAGGAAGTGAAGACTAGGGAGCTATGCATCCCAAGCTTTATCTCGGTCCTGTTCGGCATTACGGAGCCTGCGTTGTTCGGCATTAACTTAAGGTACCGCTTCCCGATTATCGGCGGGTGCATCGGCGGCGCATTAGGCGGCATTATCGTATATTTCACCAACCTGGCAGCCCTTGGTTTTGGAACCACTGTGGTTCCTGGGATTGCGCTGGCAGACCCGGCAGGGAACGGATACATGAATTATGTGATTGCCCATGCGGTGGCTATCGCAGGCGGCTTTCTCATGACGTTGGCCTTAGGTAGGTTCATGGATAAGGCTCCGGAGGAAGCCGCAAGTCCGGCAGGCGCATCGGGAAATCTCCAACCAGGAAGCAGCTCCCAGGCGGAAAGCGCCGCCCAATCACAGGAGCCCCAGGAAGCTCCTGCGAAAGAGCCGTTTTACGGGTATGCCAATGGGCAGCTTATCGCCATGGAGGATGTGAAAGACGAGACGTTTGCCAATAAAGTGCTGGGGGACGGGGTGGCAATCATCCCATCCGAAGGGAAGGTGTTCGCTCCGGCAGACGGTACGGTTACCAGCGTGTTTGATACGAAGCATGCGCTTTGCTTCGCAAGCGATTATGGGACGGAGATTTTGATCCATATCGGGGTGGATACGGTAAACCTGCAAGGGAAATATTTTACAGCCCATGTGAAGGATGGGGACGTTGTGAAGAAAGGGCAGCTTTTGATTGCCTTTGATAAGGCGCAGATTGAGAAGGCGGGGTACGATACGACAATACCGATGATTTTTACGGACTTGCCGGATGAAAAACGGCTGGAAAAATCAAGAGAAGGGAAAGTTGGGGTTAAAGATGAAATCTTGATGGTGTGTAGGTGATCTGCTTGGCGGGGGCAGGAATAAGGGGCGGATGGGGGCGTTTCGTTGCCCCTAGCCCGTTTTGGAGGCGTCCCCACTCCCAGGGGCGTCCTTCCGCCTGCCCCCCTCCGTTTTCCAAGATGCCCCTCCTAAAAAATTTTCATTTTTCCGCATTTAGGGATGGAAAAATTTTGCTATATGAGATAAAATAAGATTTGGAGAATAGGCATGAATCAAAAATTAATCTTTTTAGACATTGACGGCACATTAGTTGCAGCTATGGCAAAGCCATCGGCCCTTGTATCCAAAGCAATCCGGGGCGCCAGAAAAAACGGCCATAAGGTTTTCTTATGCACGGGAAGGAATATGCCCATCATCGGCCAAGACATCCTTGACGTAGGTTTTGACGGCGTTATCGCCAGTGCAGGCAGCCATGTGGAAGTGGAAGGAAGGGTGCTTTTTGACAGCGTCCTTTCTGAGGAGACCATCCAGGAATGCCTCAGGGTATTCCATAAGCATGGCATATATTGCCGGATTGAAAGCCCAGAGGGGATTTTCACAGATCCCCAGATGGAAGCGCTATTAAGGGAAGCGAAAGCAGACCCAGCCAACTCAGAGCTTATCCGAATGCAGAAAGAGATTGAGGCAGGGATTCCCATTTTACCCTATGGCAGCTACCCAGGCAACGGAGCATACAAGATATGCTTCACCAGCACCAGCCTGGAGGCCGTGGACGCCACGAAGGAAGCCTTAGGCAGCAGGTTTGGGTATGTGGTGCACCCCTATGGGGAAAGCACATCCTGCTACAATGGGGAGATTATCCCCAGGGGCATTGACAAGGGAAAAGGGATGGATTTGGCCTGCAAGTATTATGGCGCCAGCTTACAGGACGCCATTGCATTTGGGGACAGCATGAATGACTATGAGATGATGCGGGCTGCGGGGTTCAGCGTTGCCATGGGAAACGCATGTGAGGAGCTAAAACGGATTGCGGATGCCATCTGTAAGAGCGTATGGGAAGATGGCATTTATTATGAGTTCCAGCGCATGGGCATTTGCCATGCATAGCTCCTTATAGGTTTTAAAGTGTGTCAGCAGGGAGCCTATTCTTCGTATCGTTTGCATACGCCGGAATTGCTGGATTCGGCGGAAAATCCAGATGGAGCGCAAGAGGCCTGAATGTTTGGCGCGCGCCCGAGGGGGCTGTGGGCGGCGCGTTCGGTTTATCAGTTTGTGGCCTGGCTTCCCTTGGGAATTCAAATTCTAAGAAAAGAGAGGAAACGTAGCATGAAATCATTTAATTACACAGTAAAAGACGAAGTAGGCATCCATGCAAGGCCGGCAGGGCTTTTGGTAAAAGAGGTAAAGAAGTACGCCAGCAAGGTGACCATCACCAAGGATGGGAAATCTGCAGACGCCAGCAAATTAATGGCAGTGATGAGCCTTGGCGTGAAATGCGGGCAGGAAGTGGAAGTCCAGGTGGATGGCGAGGATGAAGATACAGCGTTTGATGCATTGAAGGGTTTCTTTGAGGCAAACCTGTAAAAGAGGATAAGGGGATGCCGTATTAAGCTGTTTTCCTTAATGCGGCGTCCCTTTTTGGACTGCGTGCGGAAAGCCTGCCAGGAAGGGCGGGCGTCTTTGGGGCAAGCAGATATTTAAAAGGAACGAGGAGGGATAAGAATATGCAGCAGTTTGCAGGAAAATCCGTATTCAAGGGGATTGTATTGGGGCCAGTCCTGTTATTTGGGGGTCAGGACGATCAGGTAAGGCGTAAGAAAATAGAAGATGCAGAGGCAGAGGTGTCCAGGATGGACGCAGCCAGGGAGAAGGCAAAGAATCAGCTCCAAGCTCTTTATGACAAGGCCGTGAAGGAAGTGGGGGAGTCCAGTGCGGCGATTTTTGAAGTGCATCAGATGATGTTGGACGATGACGATTACTTAGATTCCATCCAAAATATGATTCGGTCAGAACTGGTCAATGCAGAATATGCCGTTGCCATGACCGGGGATAATTTTGCAGAAATGTTTGCAAACATGGATGATGATTATATGAAAGCAAGGGCGGCGGACGTGAAGGACATTTCGAACCGCGTCATCCGTATCCTGGAGGGGCGGGAGGATGTGGACATGTCTTCCATGGATCCGGCCATTATCGTGGCGGACGACTTAAGCCCCAGTGAGACGGTGCAGATGGACAAGGAGAAAATCCTGGGCTTTGTCACAGTCCATGGGTCTACCAATTCCCATACGGCTATTTTAGCCCGTATGATGAACATACCGGCATTGATTGGCGTGCCGATGGACTTAAACCAGATCCGTACAGGCATGACGGCTGTGGTAGATGGGTTTGAAGGGACGGTTACCTTTGAGCCGGATGAGGAATTGTGCGCAGAGACCCGTAAGAAAATGGAAGAGGAGCAGGAGAAGCTCCGCTTGCTGGAGGATTTGAAAGGGCAGGAGACCGTGACGAAGGACGGCAGGAAAATCCACCTCTACGCCAATATCGGCAGCGTCAGCGACGTGGGCTATGTGTTGGAGAACGACGGGGAGGGCATCGGCCTATTCCGCAGCGAGTTCCTGTACTTGGGCAGGGACGATTTCCCCTCAGAGGAAGAGCAGTTCCAGGCTTACCGCCAGGTGGCGCAGACAATGGCAGGCAAGAAGGTCATTATCCGCACCCTGGATATTGGGGCAGACAAGCAGGTGGATTATTTCAACCTGGGGAAAGAGGACAACCCGGCTCTGGGCTACCGTGCAATCCGTATCTGCCTGAAACAGCCGGATATTTTCAAGGCGCAGCTTAGGGCGCTGTTCCGGGCGACCACTTTTGGGAATATCTCGATTATGTACCCAATGATTACCTCTGTGGAGGAAGTGAAGAGGATATACGAAATCGTAGAGGAAGTGAAGAAGGAGCTGGATGAGGCGGGGATTGTCTATAAGAATCCAGAGCAGGGGATTATGATTGAGACGCCGGCTTCTGTAATGGTTAGCGATGAACTGGCGGAAATCGTGGACTTTTTCAGCATCGGGACTAACGACCTGACCCAGTACACCCTTGCCATAGACAGGCAGAACGCCAAGTTGGATGATTTCTATAACCCGCACCATCCTGCCATCCTGAGGATGATAAAGATGGTAGTGGACAATGCCCATAAACATGGGAAATGGGCTGGCATCTGCGGCGAGCTGGGGGCAGATTTGGAGCTTACAGAAGAATTTGTACGGATAGGCTTGGATGAGCTGTCTGTTTCGCCGTCTATGGTTCTGAAGGTAAGGAAGGCAATCCGGGAATGCTAAAGGCGTCCCGGGGCGGGTGCAGGCTTTGGCAGGCAGCCTCCTGCCGGGGTCTGTTGGCTTGGCATTGGACATTTCATATAAGGAGGGGCTGTGCCCATGGAGTTTTCACTGGAAACCTGTGCGAAAGAGTATAGGGATAGGTTTTTAAGCTATTACGATGAGTTAAAATGGCTGTACTGTGAGCTGTATGAGAACCGCATGGATGCTTTTGAGGATCTTTGTGGCAGGATGTACCGTTATTACCAGCAGAGAGGGGAAGGGCTGAAGGAATTAGACCAGTTCCGAGTAGGGCATCCGGATTGGTACCGCGGGAACCGCCTGCTGGGCATGATGATGTATGTGGACGCTTTTGCAGAGAACCTGGAAGGGGTCAGGAACCAATTGGATTACATAGAAGAGTGCAACGTCAATTACATCCATCTGATGCCGCTGCTGGATTCCCCGGAAGGAAAAGACGACGGCGGCTATGCCGTGTCGGATTTCCGTAAGGTAAAGCCCAGCCTGGGCACGATGAAGGATTTGGACAGGCTGGCAGAAGACTGCCACCGCAGAGGGATTAGCCTCTGCCTGGATTTTGTCATGAACCATACTTCAGAGGAGCATGCCTGGGCGAAGAAGGCGCGGCAGGGGGATCCCAAATACCAGGGGTATTATTATTTTTATGAAGACGACAGGATTCCGCAGGAATACGAGAAGACAGTCCCCCAAGTATTCCCTACCACGGCGCCAGGCAATTTTACCTGGCTTTCAGATATGGGGAAATATGTGATGACCACCTTCTACCCTTACCAATGGGACCTGAATTACCAGAATCCAGACGTCCTGAACGAGATGATGGACAATGTCTTGAACCTGATTAACCAGGGGATTGACATTATCCGGATTGACGCTGTCCCTTATATCTGGAAACAGCTGGGGACCAATTGCCGGAACCTGCCCCAGGTGCACAGCATTGTGCGCATGATGCGGATGATTTGCGAGATTGTCTGCCCCGGCGTCCTGCTGCTGGGGGAAGTGGTGATGGCGCCGGATAAGGTGGTGCCTTATTTCGGCACAGTGGAGAAGCCGGAATGCCATATGCTGTACAATGTGACCACGATGGCCACCACTTGGAACTGCGTGGCTACCAAGGATATTCGCCTGCTGAAGCAGCAAATGGACATTGTGAACGGCCTGCCGAAGGAATACGTGTTCCTGAATTACCTCCGCTGCCACGATGATATAGGGTGGGGGCTGGACTATCCATGGCTGGAGCAGTTTGGGCTGGAAGAAGTCAGCCATAAGAAATATTTGAACGACTTTTTCATAGGGCAATACCCCGGCTCTTTTGCCAGGGGGGAACTGTACAATTCCGACCCGGCCTCCGGTGATGCAAGGCTTTGCGGGACAACGGCTTCCCTATGCGGCATCGAGAAGGCCTTGTATGAGCATAAGGACGGGGATTTGGAAAAGGCTGTCCAGCTGGATATTATGCTCCATGCCTACATGCTGGTGCAGTCTGGCATCCCAGTGATTTACAGCGGGGATGAGATTGGGCAGGAAAATGACTATACTTACCACCAAGATCCAAAGAAATGCGAGGATTCCAGATACCTCCACAGGGGGAAGTTCCCATGGGATTTGGCGGAGAAGCGAACCGAGAAGGGCAGCGTTCAGGAAAGGCTTTTTGTGAAAATCAGCAAGCTGGAGCGTATCCGCATGCTCCATGGGGTGTTCGGATCCGATGCGGCTGTGTGGACCATAGACACTTGGGATGATTCCGTCCTAGGGCTTATCCGGGCAAATGGGAGCGAGAAGCTGGTGGCGTTGTTTAATTTCAGCGAATCGGATCGGACAGCTTGGATTAAGGAAGAAGATGGGAATTATACGGATCTGATTTCCGGCAGGAAAATGCCGGCAAAGGATGTGAGGATTCCTGGATATGGGGTGTATTGGCTTCTGAAGGAAAGCTAAGAAGGGGATCTGGCGGATAAAAAGACAGGCAGCAAATCCTGGCGTTAGGGCTTGCTGCCTGTTTTTTATCTGCGGAACCGTTGTGAGTTCTATTTCACGATTTTAATCTTTTTGGTTACTTTCAGTTTCCCGCAAGTGACCGTCAGCTTTCCGGTTCCTGTTTTTGCCTTTGCGGTCAGCTTGACTTTGCTGCCAGAGGACTTGCTCAATTTGAAAAGCTTCTTCCCCTTGGCGTCTAGCTTCCAAGTGATTTTCCCTTTCAGCCCCTTTGCGGCGGCGGTGCAGGTGATGGATTTCTTCCGCTTCACGGCGGATTTTGCGGTGACCTTAAGGGAGGGCTTTAATACTGTCACTTTGCAGGTGGCTTTTTTGCCGCTCTTGTCCAGCGCTTTGGCGGTAATGGTGGCGGAGCCGGGGGCTTTGGCAGTGACCTTCCCAGTGGATTTTCCCACCGTTGCCACAGAAGGCCTATTGCTGGCAAAGGATACCTTCTGGGAAGCGGATGCAGGCGTAACCGCAGCTTTTAGCTGGAATGACTGGTATACCTGCAGCTTTTTCGAGCTGGCCGATAATTTCACTTTGCCAGCGAGGGGAGGCGTCTGTGTCTCTTTCTTCTGCACTTTGCCGGAATAGGCGCCGGCAAGGAAGCCCGTTTCCACAGAGCTTGTCACCCGCACGGAAATGGATTTGCCGATTTCTTTCTCTGTCAGAGTGTATGAACTCTTTGTGGCGCCGCTGATGGCTGCCCCGCTGGCGTACCACTGGTAAGAAAGGGTGCCGCTGTTATTGCTGCCGGCTACCTGGGCGGTTAAGGTGTGCCCTGGGTTGGAAATGGCGGAGCCGCTGGAAGAGGCCACCGTGACAGTGCCTTTCAATGGGGTTTCCACTGGGGCGGGGTCTTCTTTTTTTAGCACCTTGCCGGGATAGGAGCCGGCAAGGAAGCCTGTTTCTACAGAGCTTGTCACCTGAACGGAAATGGATTTGCCGATTTCCTTGTCTGTCAGCGTGTAAGAAGGCTTGTTGGCACCGCTGATATGCGCCCCGTCTGCCAGCCATTGATAGGAGAGGGCGCCGGTATTGTTGCTGTCTGCCACCTGGGCGGTTAAGGTATCCCCTGGGTTGGAATTAGCGGAGCTGTTGCTGGAAAGAATCTTTACCGTCCCAGTCAGAACCGTTTCTATTGGGCCAGGCTCTTCCGTGCCAGAAACGCAATAGCTGATGAAATTTTTCAATCCATCCATGTAGTCCTTTGAGCTGTTGGCGCCCAGCGCCTCGATGGTATTGCGGGCGCCTTCTGCGCCGTCTAACAGGCCTTGGCTCAATGTGGCAGAGGCCGTCCCATTGGACACCGGGAAGAAGCTATCCCCAGAAGCCGACGTCACTTTTTTGCCATTGACAAGGAAGGACACAAATTTTACATTTGGATCTGATACGGCTGCGGTTACAGAGGAGCCATCCTTGGCGGCAGTGACGGAAAGTTTGCCGGATACGCTGTTCCCAAGGGAGCGGTAAAGCCCTTCCACGCTGGCAAACTGCTGGTCAAGCCATGATACCCGCTTTTTGATGAATTGCTTCAGGGAAATCATGGCGTCGTCATAGGTCTGGCTATAGGTCTGGAACTGGTTGCCATTGCTGTCAAAGGCATAGCCCCGGTAGCTCCAGTCGTTGTAAAACCTGCCGGCCCATTTTGCGTCGTTCGCGTAAGCCGCCGTCCTGTTTTTCGCCTCTAGGATGTCAATTTTGCCGCCATCCTTTATCATGTCTTCCACCACGGTGCCCCTGTATTTCTGGTAGTATTCATAGGCCTGCGCCACAAAATAAGGGTCTTTTACCAGATAGTGGTTCCACTGGCGCCCCTGGTAATCCTGCTCGCAGAAAGGCTGGCCTTGCTGGGTCAGGGTCGTGTGCCAATTGTCGTACACAAACACGCTGGTATTCCCGTACATGTTGATGTTCCCGAAAGCCCAGTCATAATCCCAGGCAGGCCCCATTTTGGCTTTGCCCTCCAAATCCTTATAGAGGTAAGTGCTGTTTTTCATGGAATCCCAATTGTTGGAAAATTCACAGACAAGCCAATATTGGATGAGGGAGTCCAAATCAAATAAATCTGTATAATGCACCGTCTTGCCTTGGTATGCGGCGCTGTGGTCGCTGCTTTGCAAAGCCGATTCGTAAGCGTTGAGGAAATCCTGGGCGCAGGTTACCATGGCGGGGCTGCTCTTGGCGTATTCCGGCCTTCGGAAGAACATGGGAATGCCATTGGAGGTCTGGAAGGTGGAAATATACTTCACGCTGTCCCAGGTGCTTCGAAAATCCATATCCAGCAGGAATCCCCCGGTAATCCCGGGTATTTCTTCTTTGTAGTAGTCTGCAACCCGGTATGTCTTGCCCTGGTAGGAAAACTGCCCCGATTCCGCCCAGCTTAAATCCTGCTCCATGGCGTCCTCAAGATCTCCTTTTTTCAGCCCGGCTGCTTTCAAATCTGGGTCGCCTGCAAAAATGGCGTCCGCCGCATCGTCTGCGCAGCTTTCCCAATCAAACACGTCCACACGGGAGCCGCCGACCCGCACATGCTCACAGAGCTCATACATCCCCTGGTATTCTCCGTTCAGGATAAGCGCCACATTTGTGGTCCCAATGTAGGCTTCCATCCCAATATCTCTGGAGAAATCATTCACCAGCCGGTTCCTGATATTCGTATGGTCGATGATATTCGCAAGCAGGCACCAATGCTTGTTTGTGCCTTTCCCATGGGTGCCGAGCCCCAGGAGGTTTGCCTTGGAATCTAATTTTAACTTATAAGGCTTCTTCCCTTTGCTGACGCCTTCGCTCCAAGTGGAATTTCCACGCCCCTTTATCTTAGTGGCTCCCTCATACCAATATTTCGGGTCGTTGTATTCTGCATTTC
>CAOKUK010000007.1 GCA_948472595.1 uncultured Eubacterium sp. | reverse complement strand
CAGCACCCCGCGCTTGCCAATCTCCCCAAACCGCTGCAGGTCAATGGCATCCCCAAAGACTGGCGTGTAATCCACCTTAAAGTCCCCGGTATGCACGACCGTCCCCGCCGGGGAGTAAATGGCCAAGGCCGCCGCATCCTGGATGCTGTGGTTGGTGCGGATAAATTCCACCCGGAAGCAGCCCAAGTTGATATGCTGCCCATACTTCACTACCTTCCGCTTCACCTTTGGAATCATGTTGTGCTCCCGCAGCTTATTGTCAATAATGCCGATGGTCAGCTTGGTAGCATAGATGGGCACATTGATTTCGCGCATCACATAAGGAATGGCGCCGATATGGTCCTCATGCCCGTGGGTGATGACAAACCCCTTCACCTTCTCAATGTTGTTGCGCAAATAGGTGATATCCGGGATAACCAAATCGATGCCCAGCATGTCATCTTCCGGGAAGGACAGCCCGCAGTCCACCACAATAATACTGTCTTCGTATTCAAAGGCAGTAATGTTCATCCCAATCTGCTCTAATCCTCCCAGCGGAATGATTTTCAATTTTGAGTTTTTTTCTTTCTTCAAATCGCACCTCCTAATCGCGGCAGACGCCCTTTTGTCCCCGCTCCATTGCGGACGCCTGCCTTTTTATTTTTATATTTTCTTGCTTTCTTTGCTTTCCTGCCCTTAATAGAGCCATGCGCTTCGCGCTTTCCCAATCCCGCATAAGGCACGCCCTACATGGCAAAATCCACATCGTCTAGAATTTCTTCAAATATCCTGGAAAGATATTCCAGCTCCTCTTCCGATTCCACCATTTCATACATGGAATCCTCTCCCTTTTCCTGTGAGACGTCCTTCAGGATGAATGCGTCGCAGTCGCCTTCCTCTTCCTCTGTCACCAGAAGGTAGTCTGCCCCATTAATCCTGGTCTGCTCCACAACAAAAAATTCGACATCCTCCCCATCCTCGGGAGACCGAAACACTATTTTTTCCATTCCCGCTATTCCTTTCCCTGCATCTCCCGGTCGCGCTCTGCCTGGAATGCAAGGGAATCCAAGTACCCCTGCAGAATCAGCACGGCAGCAATCCTGTCCAGATGGGCCTTGCGGTCCTTCCTGGGCACGCCGCCTTCCTCCAGGCTCTTGTCAGCCGCCACCGTAGTAAGGCGCTCGTCCCACAGCACCACAGGGAGGCCGCACCGCCTCTCCAACATCCCCTGGAATTCCAAGGTCCTCTCACAGCGTTCCCCTTCCGTATTGTTCATATTCTTCGGGAAGCCCAGCACGATTTTCTCTACCTGATACTCCTCCACCAGGCTCTGAATCCTGGCCAGTGTCTGGCGAAGCTTCGCCGGTGACTTCCTCACAATAGTCTCAATCCCCTGGGCAGTCACCAATAAGGCATCGCTGATTGCAACGCCCACCGTCTTAGATCCAAAATCCAGACCCATGATCCGCATATGCGCCTCCTTACTCCCAGGCATTGTTCTTAATATACTGGCGCAGAATCTCCTCCACCAGCTCGTCCCGCTCTACCTTCATAATCAGGCTCCTGGCATTGTTGTGGCTGGTGACATAGGTCGGGTCGCCGGACATGATATAGCCCACGATCTGATTCACTGGGTTGTATCCTTTTTCCCGCAAGGCGCCGTACACCACCTCCAGCACATCGTCTACCTTTATCTGCTGCTCCTTTTCTACTTTGAAATATTGAGTGTTCTTCTTATCCTGCATTTTTTCAAGCCCTTATTTTCTGCTCTTTCGTTCCTACAAAGATTCCTTCTATCTATTCTAATATAAATGCCCGGAAAATTCAATCTATATTTTTTATTTCTTAATTTCATATTTTCATGGAATGCATCCCCTTATTGCTCCCGCTTTTTCCAGCCTTTCGGCCTCTTCCATTTTATATGAATCCCGTCTGCCTTCCACTGGTTGTCCCCTTCCGCATATCCCTGCACGGTAAGGTATTGGAACTCGTTCGTCATCTTCAGCGCATCGTACACATTGCGCAAGGGAATGCGGCTGCGGTTTTTCTCCGGGTCGCCGGGCTCCGCCAAGAAAACCGTGCCGTCCTCTTCCCGATACAGCCAGATATTCACGTAATGCCCCGGGGTGTCCTGCCAATAGGCATCGTCCTCATAGCTGCTGACCAGCACGACAGCCGACTTTGCCTTAGCAATCTGCTTTTTGAATTTCTTATAGCTGCCGGGCTTGCGGCGCAGCTTACAGGAAATCCCGCAGAGTTCTAAGGAAGCCGCCATGTCCTGCCAGCCTATCGCCCCCACTGCGCCGGAAGGGGCATAGCCCGACACAGCCCGGGCATAGTCATACATGTCCAAGGGAGACACCTCATAGGGGGACAGGGTATTGTAAATATTCGCCATGCAGCACAGGCCGCAGCCAAAGCCGCCGAAGGGGTTGCCCTCTACCTTGAAGCGGCACCAGGAGCCTGACCAGGGGCGCCTGGCCTTCCAGGATTTGGGGCCTTGGAGGAAGGAATAGACATCCCCGTCCTTCAAGGCGAATGCCTCCGCCAGCATCTTCCTATCCTGGGGGGTCAGGCTTTGGGACAGCCATTTGCCCGTCCCTGCGCTCAGGCTGTTCTCCCACCGAATGGGAAGGTCGGCCTCTGCCCGGACAGGCTGCGGCGCCTGAGGCTTTTCTACAGTTTCTTCCTCCCAGACGCCTGCCCGGGCAAGGCCTATCAGCACAATCGCCAAAAAGGCGAAAAACAGCAGCGCCGGGAAGGCAATACGCTTCGCAGATGTATATTTTTCCATTGGTCTCAGCCTCTCTGTGGTCAAAGGGTACGGTTGCACAAGATAGAATGATTTTACAACAGAATTGGATTTTCTTCAATAACAAAAATAGATTTTTGTGTTTTTCTTGAATTGCCGCATCGCTATGAACAGCGCCCAAGCCGCAAACGGCAACAGCCGCCGCAATAGAAAACCAGCAGGGATTCCCAGAAGCCAAGGGAATCCCTGCATTGTAAATATACCTTATATTTGAATGTCCAAAGCCTGAGCCAGGCTCTTGCTGCCAGCCATTCCCATGCTTATGCCAGCAAAATGGCAACCACCTTTTGGCTTTTGCCTGCCTGATAGTAAAGGCGATGGTCCTTAATCTCTATTTCTTCTTGGCATTCAGAATAGACTTCCAGGATTTTTGTGGGGCAATCCGAAGGCAATGTGACTTCAATCTGCAAGGGCAGGCAATTGCCTCGGAATACATGGAGCACAAGGTATGCTATTTGATTCTCTCCTATGCGCAGCAGCGCCTGCCAGCCCTTTGGATGCCTTGCGCTCTTTATTTTGGGGCCAAAGCGGTAGGATTGGCCCCGTTTTATGATTGGGGCGATTTTACGGTAAAAATCCATGCCGCGCTCTATGGTATCCCACTGTCCTTGGCTCAGATTGACAACATCGCCAGAAATGCACATCCTGCCTAAAAATGTATTGGCAATAGAATAGGCAATGCGCTGCAAAGAATCCTCTTGGCGTATTACGGCCCAAATCTGGCTTTGCGCCGGGTGGATGGCTCGATGGAGATTTGCCGCAATAATTGGGATTTCCTCGCATTCATGGGCATCGGAAAAGGAAGCCATGCTCATTTGGGACATAAGCCCCGGCTCCAGTCGGTGGCCGCCGGAAGCACAATTTTCCAGGACGATGCCTAGCACCTCGCGCTTTACTTTCTCAAAAAAAGCTTTGGAGGCTTCCATGTTCTGGCGCAGGCCTTCCCCCAAGGATTCCGCACCATCGCAGCCTATGCCAATCGTCTCATTATAATCAATCTTCATATAGCCAAAGCCATATGCCTGGAGCGCGCCAATGACCTTTTGGGTCAGGTATTTTTCCACCCAAGGGTCTCGCATGTCCCAGAAACGCCGGAAATAGCTGGTGAGGGGCTTCCCATCCTTGTGCAGGAGATGGGATTCCAAATGGTAAGCCCTAGAAGCCTTGCCTACCGTCTCAATCTCAAACCAAATGCCGGGCACCATGCCTGCTTCCCTGATTTTTTCCGTGGTTTTGGAAAGGCCTTGGGGAAACAAGGTGGGGGAAGGCTCATAATCTCCCATGCTGATGTCCCAAGGCACGCCATCTTCCTTATACCAGCCACAGTCAATGACAAAGTATTGGAACCCCTTGCCTTTTATGGCCTCCAGAATCTCACAGATATTCTCATGGGACGGGTTGCCCCAGGTAGTGCAGTATTCATTGAAAATGATTGGGAGTTCCCGCTCCGCTTTCGGCACATGCGCCAGAGACTCCAAGGCGGCCTGGGTCAGCCTTCCGGCAAAAATATCGATGGAATCCGTATGGGCTGTGCTCACGATTGCTTCCGGGGTGGCAAAGGATTCCCCTGGAGCCAGCTCTTTCATCCAATGGCCAAAATCCCTGTCGGCAAGGCCGCCGCTTAAGGCCAATGCGTCATCCTTTCGATACAATTCCATCTGCCAGGAAGCGGGATAGGCGATTTGCGCCCCCCAGAACACGCCACTTTGCCTGTCTTCCACCGCCGCAAAAGGAAAGAACTTGTTGACCGGCATAGAGCCTGCCTGGCCAAACCTCTCGCAGCGGACGGCATGGGGATCCCAAGCGGGCTCTAGCTGCAAGTCCTCGATGGGGATGGATTCCAGCCGCCCTTCCTGGCTCCAGACGCTGCGGAGCCGGTGCAGCAGCATTTGTCCATGTCCATCCCCATTTAAGTAAGGGGAAAGGCCGCTGAGGGAGAAGCTTTCGAACATTTCCAGGTTGATAAACTCCTTGCCCAGGTTCTCTGCCTTGCAGCTTATCCTCACATAAGGCATGCCTTCCTTCCACACCAATCTATGGGTCACAAGGTATCGGCCTTCCGCTTCCAGAATCGTCCGAATTTCCATGTCTCCCTTGTGTTCTACCGTCTGCCCCCTATATTTCAGCCTGCGGACGCTCTCCCCATTGCGCATGGTACTGCCCATAGCATAGGCCTCATCGTAAATATCGCCTGCAAGCTTTATCTGAACCAGAGAATCCACCGTCTCATTTTTATCCCGGCATACCGGGGCAGGCAAATCCGCCGGAAGCAGCACAAGTCCCACATGCTCTTCCCGCTCGTCTGTCACATAACGGGCAATGATGTCGCCCAATATGTACTCTGTCAATATTCTTATCGCCATTTTTCTCCTCCTTGCGCCCCGCTACCCAAAGCCTGGGGCAGAAAGCTACCCCTTCACAGCGCCTACTGTCATGCCCTTAATAAAGTACTTCTGCAGGCACAAAAACAGGATGGCGATAGGCAGCACGGAAATCACAATCGCCGCCATGGCCGTTGTGTAGTCACTGCTCTGCGCCGAGAACAGGGAATGGATTGCCACCGTCAGCGTCTTCAGCTGTTTCTTGCTCACATACAGGCTCGCCAGCAGGTAATCATTCCAGATTTGGAAAGACTGCATGATGACCAGAGTCGCCATGGCAGGCTTCAGCAGCGGCAGAACCACTTTAAAATATGTCTTAAGCACGGAGCACCCGTCAATCCTCGCCGATTCCTCCAGCTCCAAGGGAACAGTGGACATAAAGCTGTTCATTAAAAACACGCCAAAGGATATCCCCGTGGCCACATACATAAAAATAATCCCAAAACGGGTATTCGTCATGTTCATCCGATACCCAATCATGTAAATTGGCAGGAACAGAGCCTGGTAAGGAATCAAAATGCCCACGATAAAGTAGATATAGCAAAATTTGAAAAACTTCCGCTTGCACCGGGCGATTGCCCAAGCCGTGGTGCCGCATAAAACCGCCAAAATCAGCACACTGACCGCCGTGTAAAGCAAGGTGTTGACAAAGGTCGTCCCCAAATCCAGCTTCTTGTAAGCTTTCACGTAATTCTCAAAATTAAGGCTCTCTGGCAGGGAGAGGGGGCTGCTTAGGTACAGCTCCCGCTTCCCTTTGAAAGAGTAATTCAGTATGATGAAAATAGGGGCTATGAAAAAAATCGCCGCAACTGTCATAATCGCCTGTATGGTGAACGTGCCCTTTGTATAAGGCCTCATATTGGCCATATCTTCTTCTTTTTTCTTTTTCTTTCCAAACATTATGCCTGCACCTCCCGCTTCTTAAGGCTCTTCACCTGTATCAGCGCCACAAGCAGCAGCACAAGCACAAGAGACACGGACATTGCGCATCCATAGCCATACTGACGCCCATTGATGGCTGTTGTATAGGTCTGATAAATCATGGAAGTAGATGCCCTGCCAGGGCCGCCTTTTGTAGAGGACACCAGCAAATCATATACTTTCAGGGAACCCGTCGTAATCCCCACCACGCAAATCGTGATAGCCGGAGCCAGCATGGGGATTGTCACGTGGAAGAAACGCTTCACGGTTCCTGCGCCGTCAATCTTAGCAGCTTCATACAATTCCGCCGGCACCGACTGCAGGCCGGCCAGGTAAATGAGCATCCAATACCCAATCCACTGCCAGTTATTGGCAATCAGCAGACCGGAAAGAACCGTCTCTTTCTGGCCAAACAGCAGGAAATTGAAGCTGGTTCCCAAAAACTCGTTCAGTGCCGGAAGCACGTTTGAGAACATCTTCAGCCAGATGAAACCAACCACCAAAGCGCTGATCAGGCAAGGGACAAAGAAAATCGTCCGATAGACCTTCTGGGCTTTAATCCCGCTGTCTAAGGCGACTGCAAAAAGGAGCGCCACCACATTTTGGATAATGGTGTTCCAAATGGTAAACCGCAGCGTAAACCACCAGGCATCCCGAAACTCCGGATCCTTCAGCAAATCTATGTAGTTCTGGATTCCCACGAATACCTTTTCTGCAGACATCCCGTCCCAATCCGTAAAAGAATAGCGGACAGCCATAAAAAGAGGGACAATCAAGCCAATCGTGAAAATGATAAAGCCCGGAAGCACCAGCAGCAGGTACTGCCGGGACATACGGCGTTCCATATAACTTATTCTATTCGATTTCATAACGTCTCACATCCTTTCCAATGATTACGCCAGCCACATGGTTCGTAAGAATTTCCCAAAAGCAGCTTTTGAGAAACCGCTTAGCAAGGGCTGCCGCATGAAATAGAGAAGTCTTTCCTGCGGCAGCCCTCCTATCTACAGAACCAACGCCTCGCCTGTCAGCGGCAGGGCATATCGCATCCTACTTCCTTTAATTTGCAGAACTGGATTTTACCCTGCCATCGGAAGCCTTAAGGCAATCTTCAAAAGAAGAGTCCCCCTGCAGCCAAGCAGCGATATCCTTGGCATTTTCCTCCTGGAATCCGCCCCATACCAGCTGGTTATTTCCAAGGGTCACGTCCACAATCATGCCGTCAGCCACATATTTGTCGATATCCTCTTGGCTTGGGTTTGGGAAGGTAGGCGTCACGTCCTTTAACATGGAAGCCGTCTTCGTGTAATCTAAAATCTCCACTGCCAACTCCTTGTCGCTAGTCAGCAGGTCAAGCACCTTGTTGATGGCGTCCTGATGCTCAGAGGCCGCACTTGTCATAACCGTGATGTTCGGCTCAAAAATCAGCTTGGAATCGCCTGTCTGATTGGGGAACGGGAAAATGCCAAACTCGAAATTCTCATCAATGTCCAAAAAGTTCTGGATGGACCAGGAGCCGGATACCTTCATGGCTGCCTCGCCCTGCACCATCTTGGCATCGCAATCGGTCTGCTCTGTGGAGAATGTCTCCGGATACGTATTGTCAAAAATCAGCTTATTGTACTCATAGGCAGTCTGTGCCGCTTTGTCCTCGGAGAAGGAAACCTCGCCTGCCCGGAACTTGTCGCCCCATTCCGGGTCATTGTTAAATACATCGTTCATCATGAACTGCATGGTCACGTTTCCGATGGACCAAGTATCTACCATATGGCTGGCAAAAGGAGTGATTCCCTTGGCTTTGCAGTCCTCAATAATCTTATTCAAATCGTCCTGGGTCTTGGGAATCTCCCAATTGTTCTCTTTGAACATGGCTTTATTATAGTACACGCCTTGGTAAAGGGCATTGTAAACCAAGCCATAGGTCTTGCTGTCCACGGTCACATTCTCCCTGGCCGCATCTAAGCCCCTATCCAGATACTGTGCGTCAATCTCCCCGAGAATCCCTTGGGGCGCATAGGTGCCCACATCCTGCGCCTTGCCAATCATAATGTCCGGAAGCCCTGACTGCATGTACTGCTGCATTTTGGGCTGGAAATCATTTCCCCAGTCCACGCACTCCCACTCCAGGGTGATTTCCGGATATTTCTTGGCAAGAGCCTCGTCAATCATGTCCTCAATCCCTGCGTCTGTGGTGGACTGGCCTGCCAAGACGGTCAGGGTCACTTCCTCGCCATCGCCGCTGGCTTCTCCATTGGATTCATTTCCCGCATCGCCACTTTCCCCCTCGGCGCTTCCGGACGCATCGCCAGAAGCCTCGCCAGATGTCTCGCCTGCGCTCTTGTCATTGCCGCCCTGCCCTCCGCAGGCCGTCAGGGAAACTGCCATTACCACCGCCATCATAAGGCCAATTACTTTTTTCCTTTTCATTTTTCTTCCTCCTATTCTTCTCTCATTCCTTACAAACTAATTATAAAAAATATCTTGGAATGACTAATAGGACAATTTGGAAAAAATAAGTTGTATATTTTCGTCTATTTGATGGCGCAGGCAAAAAATCCCTTAAAGATACGAGCTGGACTCCCGCTGCCCATCCGCATACTCCAGAACTTCCTCCAATGATTTTTCCTTTTTCAGCCAATCCAGCTGCACCAAAGCCAGGGAATTCTGGAAATCCCATGTCAGCTGGGAATTCCCCCCGGACACATCCAGCACCTCCCCTTTTTCCTCATACCAATCGATATCCCCCTGGATTTTGCTTTCATAAGCGGGCGCAATTCCCTTAATCACAGAAGAGGACTGGGTAAAGCCCAGGATTTCCTGCAGCAGCTTGGTATCATTCAAAAGCGCATAAATGATTTCGTCAATCTGTTCCCCATAAGGGGTGTCTGCGCTTTTCATAAATGTCATATTCGTCTCCCTCAGCAGCCTCGCTTCCCCGCTCTGGGAAGGGTAAGGAAAAATGCCAAATTCCATATCGCCCCCATACTGATCGGCAAACTGCATGGACCAGGAGCCCGTCAGGTACATGGCGGCCTCCCCTTGGATAAAACGGCTGTCGCTTTGCACCTGCTCCAGCTGCATGGCGTCTTCCCAGGAATTTTCCAGAATCATCTGGTTATTGGAAAAGCAATGGCGAATCTGCTCATTTCCGCTAAAATCCTGCTTCCCTTCCCGAAACTGGATCCCCCAGTCCGGCGCATCGCAGAAAATGTCGTTCATCATGTACTGCATCGTCATGTTGGCCACTTTCCAGCTCTCCCGGAAATGCGCCGCAAAAGGCACAATATTATGCTCCTTCAGGCGCCGGACGACCTCGCAAAGCTCCTCTTCTGTCTTAGGCGGGGTAAGACCCAGACTGCGGAAAATCTTCTTGTTGTATATCACGCCCTGGTACCAGGCATTATAAGGCACGCCGTACGCCCTGCCGTCCACAGTCACTGCCTGCAGGGCATAGTCCTCAATCCGCTCGCTGCACCGCTTGGGGAATACCCCCAGATTCCCTGTTTTCGCATAAGTCTGGACATCCTGCGCTTTGCCAATCATAAGGTCTGGCACGTCCCCGGCCGCAAAATGCCCCTGCATCTTGGCATTGAACCCATCCCCCCAGTCCACGCATTCCCAGTCCAATTCCACCTCTGGGAACTTGTTCTGCAGCCATTCATCAATCATGTCCTCCACCCCTGCGTCCGATGTGGATTGCCCTGCCAGGACGCTGATTGTGATTTGTTCCTCCACTTTTTCTGCTTCTGCGGCTTCCTGGCACCCTGCCAAGAAAAACAGAGCCGCCGCAGTGAGCAAATATATCATTCCCTTTCCCAACGCCTTCTCCTTTCTCAACTTTCGTATCCCAAGCTTTTGCTTTCTTGAATTGGCGGCCTAATGGAATCTCCAAAGCAACCCCTTACTTCCCTTTGCTTGCAGCTCTATATTCCCTTGGGCTAATCCCTTCATTTTTCTTGAATACCCGGCTAAAATACGTGTAGTCGTCATACCCTACCATAAATGCGATTTCCATAAGCCCCATGTCGCTGTACCGAATGTACTCCTTGGATTTCTCAATTCTTTTCTGGGTAATATACAAAATCAAATTCACCCCCATCTCCTGACGGAAAATCTTGGAGAAATAGGAACTTTCCACATGATAGCGCTCTGCGATGGAGGCTAATGTCAGGCTTTCCGCATAATGGCTGTCAATCCAGGCCGCCGCTTTCTGCGCAATGTCCCGCATACTGTCCGAGGCCACAAAGTCCTTCTCTGGCCTTAACTGCTCCACCACATCCGCCACCATGGCGCACAAAGCCTCGATGTCCATATCCTCCGCCTCTTTGTCCAGAGACTCCATGATATTCTCCACATCGGCTGCGCTGCCAAACACCTGCTCCTGCAGGCCAAAATCAATCAGCACATTCATCACCTGGCGCAGGGTCTGCTTCACCTCCAAATACGTCCACCCCTCCTTCTCGCATCCTGCCAGGCCAATGCCCTCGAAAATCGCCTGCCGCACTGCCCCATAATTCCCCGTCACCAGGAAATTGCCAATCTGCTTGCCGTGTTCCTTGTTAAAGTGCTGCCGGACAGCCCCAAGCTCCTGTTCCTGTTCCTCCCCCAAAATCACCTGATCCTTCCGGCAATACTTCCGGGTCATTAAAAGGCCCACGGTCTCCACATATGCCATATGGATGCTCTCCATGGAATAAGAGCGGCCGCTGATGCAGATGGTAACGCAGGCGTCTTTGAGGCTTTTCAGGTATTGCCGGATTTTTTCCGCAAACTGCAGCAAGTCCTTCTTCGGCTTTTCCGACACAATCAGAAATTCATTGGAGCGATAAATATTGTTGAAGACAATCTCCCCGCCTCCCATGAGCTCCTTGGCCTTCTTCTTAAAATCATGGGAAAAAAGAGCCACATCCTGGTAATCCCTGTGGATGCTTTCCGAAAGGTTATGGATTTTGACCAGCACTAAGCGCATGCCAGTAAAGGGATCCTTGCCGTTCACCGAAACAGCCGGCACAAAGGAGCGCTTGTCCCTCTGTATCATTTGGCTGAACTCTCGGTCCTGAATCAAAGACGCCGCCTTCACCAGCCGAAGCTTCTCCTGCTCCCTCTCGCTAATCGTCTCCAAGGCCTTGGCAATGGCATTGACCAGCTCTACCTTCGTGATTGGCTTTTTCAGGTAATTCATGGCTCCGGACATGAAGGTTCCCTTCACGTACTCAAAATCATCGTAGCCGCTGATGACAAAAGTGACCACGTCCGGATAATTCTCCTGCACCTGCCCCAACAACTCCACCCCATTTAGAAATGGCATGTTGATATCCGTAATCAGAATATCCGGCTGAGATAATTCCATTTTCTGCAACACCTCTTCCCCGTCTGCAGCCGGCTCCAAAAATTCCAGCCCATACTCCTCCCATTGTATCATCTTGCGCATTTTCTCCCGAGTCCAATATTCATCATCCGCAAATAATATTTTATATTTTCTCTCATTCATCTTGCTTGCCTCCGACCGTTTTGCCTGGATTCTCCCCACTCTCGGCGGGTTCTTTTGCATTTTCGATTTTTCCGTCTCCTGCCTCGCAGCGGCTTGGCAGCGTGATCGAGACGCAGGTCCCTTCCCCAAGGGCGCTTTCCATCGCAATGCCATATGCGTCTCCGTACAGCATCTTAATCCGGGCGTTGATGTTATGCAGCCCGATGGAATTTCCTTTTTCCACATAATTCAGATCGTTTTTCTGCAAATCTTCGTTGAGCTTCCTAGCGTCCATGCCCACGCCGTTATCAGACACATCGATTTTGAGGATTCCCGCCTCTTTTTGGATGGCAATCCGTACCTCCTTCTTTCCCCGCTTATTCCGAAGGCCGTGGTTCAGGGCATTTTCCACCAAAGGCTGGATGGAAATCCGGGGAATGCTCTCCTGCAGCGTATCTTCGTCAATGTCATAGATGTACCTCACATTGTCATGCATGCGCATCTCCATCACATAGCAGTAATTCTTCAAGTGGGAAACTTCTTCCGCTACTGTTGAGAAGTGGTCTTTCACATTCAGGCAGTAGCGGAATATATTGGAGAGGGACTGGCTCAGCATGCTGACTTCCGGGCAGTCCCTGATTTCCGCTATGCTGCTCATGGTATCGAGGGTGTTATAAAGAAAATGGGGATTAATCTGCGCCTGCAGCGCCTTATACTCTGCCTGGCTCAGAAGGCGGTTGGCCTGGCTCTCTTTCTCCCTCAACTCCTCCATCTGATCCAGCATCTCATTAAATTTCTGCCCCAGCTCACCGATTTCATCCCTGCTTACGATTTTTGTCCGCAAATGGGACTCGCCGCCTTTGATCCGCTGGATGGTGTCAACCAACAAATCCAGGGGGCGGATCACGCTGCGGGATATGACGGCTGTCAAGATAGCCATAATAAGAATCATGCAAAAGGCAATGAACAGCAAGTTGCTGGTCAGAGCCTTCTGGTTCTGCCGCAATAGGCTCTGGGGCATCATGGAGTACGCAGTCAAATTATACTCGTCCTGCTCTGCCTTGAAGATTTCCTGCTTTTCCAGATGGAAAGTGTCTATCTGGTTCCCTGTGCGGATTTTCTCAGACATTTCCTGATAATACGCCTCTTCTTTTCCGGCAATTTCCCCATAAGAGACGACAGGGCGGTCGCCCTCCGGCTGGAGCCAAATATACATGGTGCTGCTCGTGCTGTATTTCTTGAGGATGGACGTGAACACCTTGCTGTCCACATCGCATACCACATAGCCAATCTTGTCATTGCGGTTGCTGTTGTTATAAAGCTTCAGCACAAAACGCAAGATGTCTTTTTCCCGGTATGGGTTATAGTAGCTGGTGACCAGCATGGCAGCTTCCTTTGAGCCAAAATAATCCTTTACAATGCCCGCATTCTCCTCCTTGGGATTTTCGTAAATGTCTGCGGCATAGTTGTGCTTGGGAGTGAAGGCTCTTCGGTAAGTGCTGATAATCGCATGGTCTTTGGTATATAAGTAGAGCGAGACTACACTGTCTGCCGTCTCAAATCTGGCTGTAGCGATTTCATATGCCTTTCGGTAAAATTCAAGGCGCAAGTTCTCTACGCTCCTTTCTTCCTTCAAGGCCTGGATGAATTCTTTTTCCAAATACACCTCAATCATGCTGCTTTCAATATTCTTGATAAAATCTGAAACCTCGCTTTGCATATTTTCTAAGGAATTCTCGCTTTCTTCTTTTGCCTGATCGTATATGAATGCAGACAGCAATTCCTGAAATAAGAAAGTCTGCAGGCCAAGCGCCAGCAGCGTGCAGCCCATGCACATTAGGAGAATTTTTACTTTTAGCCTCATGGCATCTGTCACCTCTGATTTTTTATAGGAATATAGGAAATATCATATCATATTTGGCTGGAAATTTCACTAAATAACTGGGCGGTATACTGGCATATTCCACTCTTGCCTGCAGAAAATAGACAGCGCCTGCTATACATAGGGAAAAGGGACTGCTATTGCAGCCCCTTTATCGCGATTCATACTCCTTTTCCCTGCCCCCCTGCATGAGCGGGCTATTTTCTGACCTTTACCGCTTTCGCTTTGCTCCATGAGCCGTTTATCTTAGACGACCCATTCGTCTTGTAAGCGCGGATTCTTACATAGTAGCGTTTCCCTGCCTTTAAGCCTTTCACCGTCTTGCTGGATACGGATGCTTTTTTAACGAAGATATTCTTCGCTCCGCTAAACTCGCGGTTTGCAGCGTACTGAATCTGGTAACCGCTGGCCTTTGCGTCCTTTCTCCATTCGATGGAGATGGCTTTCTTCTTTGCAGGCTTTAATGCTTTTATAGCCTGCTTTTTGGGCGTTACGGTCACGGTTATGGTCTTGGACGCAGAATCATAATTTCTGTTCCCTGCCGCTGTGATTGTAATCTTCGCTTTCCCGCAGCCCTTGATAAGTACATTTCCGCTGGTCTTCCCCACCTTCACGACTTTGCTGTCAGAAGATGTGTAACGGATGGTTCCATGGCCTTTTGCCCTTAAGGTGAATGAGTCGTCCCCATAAGCCTTTTTCAGGCTGGAAGGTACCCCAGACACTTTGTTGGATGATTTTTTTACGTTTATTGCAACAATCTGGCTGGCCACAGAAGCCGTTTTCGCACCGGTCGCCGCCATGTTGGTGTTCGTTACCAGACAGTAATAGTATGTGACGCCTCCCGAGGCGGTATTTGGCGTGCAAGCCGGATAAATAGCGTCTGGAATTGGCTTAGCGCCTTCCGTGCTGTTGACTTCGTTCTGATACCACTGGTAGGTCAGCCTCCCTCTGTCATTTCCGCCTGCAGTGATTGTCAGCAATTCCGGAATTTGCTTCCTTGCATAAGTTGCCGGCTTCGGCTGGCTGAAAATAGTGGGAACTGCAGCATCTATCTTCTGCGGCTCATCTGGTTTCTTCTCCCGGATTGTGACAGCTGCCGCCCGGCTGGGCAAAAACGCAGTCTGGCTGCCTGTAGCCGCTTTATTTGTGTTCGTCACGATGCAATAGTAATAGGTGGTTCCGACCACATCGGTAGATGGCTGGTAGCTGGCCTGCGCCGCGCCTTCGATGGCCTTGCCTCCTTCTGTGCTGTTGGCGCTGTTTTCATACCACTGATAACTCAGTGTCCCTCCATCGCTCACGCTTGCCTCCACCTTCAGGAGAGACGCCTCTTCGCCTTTCTCATATGATGCGTCTTCCGGCTGCGCGGTGATTTCCGGCTTCGCCGCATCTGTTGGCTTGGGCTCTTCCTCTTCCACCGTCACTTTGGCGATTCGGCTGGCCTGCTCTGCCGTTTTGCTCCCTGTCGCATCCTCTTTGGTGTTCGTCACGATGCAATAGTAATAGGTGGTTCCGGCCACATCGGTAGACGGCTTGTAGCTGGCCTGCGCCGCGCCTTCGATGGCCTTGCCTCCTTCTGTGCTGTTGGCGCTGTTTTCATACCACTGATAACTCAGTGTCCCTCCATCGCTCACGCTTGCCTCCACCTTCAGGAGAGACGCCTCTTCGCCTTTCTCATATGATGCGTCTTCCGGCTGCGCGGTGATTTCCGGCTTCGCCGCATCTGTTGGCTTGGGCTCTTCCTCTTCCACCGTCACTTTGGCGATTCGGCTGGCCTGCTCTGCCGGCTGGCTGTCTATGGCCTGCGGATTCGTGTTGGTCACAATACAGTAGTAATAGCTAATCCCGGCAGCATCTGTAGATGGCTCATAGGATGGCTGGTCTGCTCCTTCTACTGGCGCCGCACCTTCTGTGCTGTCTGTGCTGTTTTTGTACCACTGGTAAGTCAGTGTCCCGCCATCGCTCACTTTGGCTGTCACAGCCAATGCCTTGGGAGTTTGCCCCTTGGCATAGGCAGCGTCTTCCGGCTGGGCGGTCATCATCGGCTTCTGCGCAGCCTGGTACTTCACGGTAATGGCTGCCCACTGGCTGTTCGTCACAGACAGCTTGGCGTCCGTGGCGTCCGCATTCGTATTGGACACTGCGCATAAGTAGTACTTGGTTCCAATTTCCTCCGTAGATGGAAGGTAAGAAGCCCCTGTCGCGCCCTCAATCCGGGATGCGCCTTCCATGCCGGCGCTGTCGCTTTGATACCACTGGTAAGCCAATGTGCCGCTATCACTGATTTTTGCCTCCACAGACAGAGCCTTGGCCTCAGCGTCCTTTGCATAGGTGGCCGCTTCCGGCTCTTTCGTAATCTCTGGCTTCTGGGCGCTGTAGGTCTTAGCGTCCATGGCCTTGCGCAGCCCTGCAAGAGCCTCGTCAATCTGTGCCTGCCCTTCCTTGGTCTGCTCTGCGGACTCTATCGCCTGCTTTGCGGCCTGCAAGGCAGCCGGAATGCTCTCTGCGCTCTCGCCTGTCAACACGTTGCGATCCACATATCCCTGCGCCTCTTCGGCCTCTGCTTTAAGCTGCGCATTGGAGAAGACAGCGCCTTCCAAAACGCCCTCATAATATTCCAGCCCATTGCAAGCCTCGTCCAAGCGGCCAATCAGGCGAGCCACATTCTGCTCGGACACGGGGTTCTCTATGCCGGCCTCTCCTTCTTGGATAGCTTTCTGGAGCGCCTCGTAGGTCGCCCTGGTATAATGGCTCATGCTCTTTTCCTTCGCCTGGCTGACTTTTTCCCGAAGCCCGGCAACAACGTCCTTTGGCACCTCGTAGCTATCATAAGCTTCCTTTGCCTGCTCTGCGGTCAGAGCCGTGTTGTAGAAGCGGAACTCATCCACCCTTGCCTTCAAATCTTTGTCTGTGCTGTATACGGAGGAGCCGATTGCGCAGTCCTTATACTGCTTCAGGATGGCTCTATCGTTCTCGAACAGCTTCGCCAAGACGGCTGCCTGGTTGCTGTTCCTGTCATATTTAATCCCCACCTTCTGGCCATCCAGGTACACGTCATAAGCCGTTGGGGAAACACTGATGGTCACATGCTGCCACTGCCCCTTGGAAAACTGCCTTTCCCATACAAGCTTCATCTGTGTATTGTCTGGGAGCACAATGGCGCTATGGTAGCCTGCCTTGCCCTCGGCTAAGTCGCCTGCTGCCTCACTGCCGCTGCCCGCCACGAAGGAGAATTCCGGGGCGTCCCATCTGCCATTATTTCCATTGCTTGAATTTTGCCCATTCACCGTGCCGGAGAAGATGCGGCTGTACTGGCTGGCCGCCTCGTCAATGTTAATCCAGAAGGAGAAGGTGAAGCCTGCGTCCGTCACGTCCGCAAAAATTCCTTCTGGCAGCGACAGGCGTCCCTCTGCCTTTCCGTTCACCGTCCCGCCCGGCAGGTTCAGGACCTTGCTGCCCCGCGCCATGTCCTCCACAACGCCGAGGCCTTCCCCATCCCCTATAATATCGGCATAGGCGCTTGCCTTGCTGCCCTCGTTCTCCACCTGGTTCCCTATGATTTCCTTGTCAAAGGTAAACTCATAATAGGGAGCCGGAAGGAAGACTTTATCTTCTACCGTTATGGCCACAACTTGGCTGGCCTGCTCCGCTGTCTGTTTTTCCGTGGCATACGTATTGGTGTTCGTCACGATGCAGTAGTAATAAGAGGTTCCGGCAACATCCGTGGAAGGCTTGTAGCTCGCCTGCACTGCGCCTTCGATGGCCTTGCTGCCTTCTGTGCTGTCTGTGCTGTTTTGGTACCACTGATAGGTCAGCTCTCCGCCATCCACAGACCGGGCTTCCACTGTTAGGGGCTCTGCCGCCTGCATCTTCCCATACACTGCGCCGACCGGCTGCCGGGAAATCACAGGCTTCGCCGCTTCCTTCGGCCCTGTCTCTTCTACCGTCACTTTTGCAATCCGGCTGGCCTGCTCTGCCGGCTGGCTGTCTATGGCCTGCGGGTTCGTGTTGGTCACGACACAATAATAGTAGGCTGTTCCGGCCTCTCCTGTAGGCGGCTCATAGGACGGCTGGTCAGCTCCTTCTATCGGAGCCGCACCCTCTGTGCTGTCTGCGCTGTTTTTGTACCACTGGTAAGTCAGTGTCCCGCCATCGCTCACTTCGGCCGTCACAGCCAATGCCTTGGGAGCCTGCCCCTTGGCATAGGCAGCGTCTTCCGGCTGGGCAGTGATTGCTGGCTTCTGCGCAGCCTGGTACTTCACGGTAATGGCTGCCCACTGGCTGTTCGTCACAGACAGCTTGGCGTCCGTGGCGTCCGCATTCGTATTGGACACTGCGCATAAGTAGTACTTGGTTCCAATTTCCTCCGTAGATGGAAGGTAAGAAGCCCCTGTCGCGCCCTCAATCCGGGATGCGCCTTCCATGCCGGCGCTGTCGCTTTGATACCACTGGTAAGCCAATGTGCCGCTATCACTGATTTTTGCCTCCACAGACAGAGCCTTGGCCTCAGCGTCCTTTGCATAGGTGGCCGCTTCCGGCTCTTTTGTAATCTCTGGCTTCTGAGCGCTGTAGGTCTTGGCGTCCATGGCCTTGCGCAGCCCTGCAAGGGCTTCGTCAATCTGTTTCTGCCCTTCCTTGGTCTGCTCTGCGTCTGCAAGCGCCTGCTTTGCGGACGCAAGGGCTGTCGGGACGCTCTCTGCGCTCTCGCCCGTCAGCACGCCGCGATCCACATACCCTTGCGCCTCTTCGGCCTCTGCCTTAAGCTGCGCATCGGAGAAGACAGCGCTTTCCGAAATGCCGGGATAGAAAGCCAGTCCCTGGATCGCCTCTGCTAATGCCTTCGTCAGACGCTCCACATTTTCTTTTGTCACAGGGTTCTTTACGCCGTTCTCCCCTTCGCCAATGGCAAGCTGCAAGGCTTCAAACGAATCCCTGGTATAGAAGCTGATGCTTTTTTCCTTGGCCTCTGCGACTTTGGCGCGAAGGTTCTCTACGTCCTCCTCCGGCACTCTATAATTGTCATAAGCCGTCAATGCCTGCTGCCAAGTCAGCGCATTATTATAGAAACGGAACTCATCTACCCTGGCTTTCAGGTCTTTATCTGTCTGATACACAGACGATCCGATTGCGCAATCCTGGTATTGTTTTAAGACTGACGCATTCTCTGCAAACAATGCGCCAAGAACTGCAGACAGGTTGTTGTTCCTGTCATATCGGATGCCCACTTTCTGCCCATCCAGGTACACATCATAAGATGTCGGAGAGACGCTGACCGTCACATGCTGCCACCGGCCTTTTGCCATCTGCTCTCCCCATACCAGCTTTAACTGCTGCGCCTTATCCGGGAGCACAACAGAGGTATGGTAGCCTGACTGGCCTTCCCCTAAATCTGTTGCGGCTTCGTCCCCTGCCACAAAAGAAAATTCCGGGGCATTCCAGCTCCCTCCCCCTGCGTCAGAGTTCTGCCCATTTACCGTGCCTGAGAAAATACGGCTGTACTGGCTGGCTTTTGCATCAATATTAATCCAGAAGGAAAAGGCAAACCCTGCATCCGTCACGTCTGCAAACATGTCCTTGGGAAGCTCTAACCTTCCTTCCTTTTTCCCATTCTGCGTTCCGCCAGGGAGGCTCAGCACCTGATTGCCCCGCTGCGGATCACTTACCACGCCAAGGCCTTCCCCATCTCCTGCGATTGAGGCGCTGGCTCCTGTCTTGCTTCCCTCGTTCTCTACTTGATTGTCTGTAATCTCCCCATCAAACGTGAACTCATAATAGGGCTGCGGTATTTCCGCCCTCTCGCACACGCCCACCACTGCCCGGCTGCTGGCCAGGGACGCTGTCTGTTCTACCGTTGCCTCCTCATTTCGATTGGTGACCAGGCAATAGTAATATACCGTTTGCACCAAAGCCGTAGATGGCTGGTAAGACGCTTCTGTCGCACCCTGGATTGCCTCTGCGCCTTCCGTGCTGTCCACACTGTTCTTGTACCACTGGTAGCTAATCACACCGCCATCCGCTGCGGATGCTGCCACGGTCAGTTCCTGCGCCGCCTGCCCTTTGAGATAGAAGGCGTCTTGGGGCTGGACGGTAATCTTGGGCGTCTCTGCATGTTTTGGTTTTTCTGCATTTACCGTGATTTTTGCCATGCGGCTATCCGTAACGGCTGTCTTCGGCTCCGCTGCATTCTCATTCGTATTTGTCACTTTGCAGTAATAGTACTTCGTGCCGCTCTGGCTTGTGGGCGGGACATAGGTACTTCCCGTTGCCTCTGGGAGGATTGTGGCTCCCTCTGTACTCTCGCTGTCATTTTCGTACCACTGATAAGACAGCGTTCCGCCATCCCCTACCTCTGCTTCTACCGTAAGGGCCTGCGCCTCTTGCTCATATTCATAGACAGCATCCTGCGGCTCTGCCGTGATAGCCGGCTTTTGGGCATGGCATACTTTCGCATCCATGGCTTCGCGCAGCTTCAAAAGAGCCGCATCGATTTTTGCCTGCCCCTCTGCCGTTTCTCCTGCCTCTGCCATTGCCTGGCCCGCCCCTGTCACTGCGGCTTGAATGCTGTTTTTGCTCTCCTCTGACAGCACATCCATCGCAAGCAGTTCCTGCGCCTTTCCTGTCTCCGCTTCTAGCTGAGCCTTGGAAAAAGCTGTGCTTTCGCTTACTCCCTCATAAAACACCAGGGCACTTATAGCTGTGTTCAGGCTGTTAATCAGGCGGTTCACATTTTTCTCTGTGACAGGATTCGCGACGCCTGCCTCTCCCTCGCGGATTGCCTTCTTTAGATTCTCATAGCTTTCCCTTGTATAAAAGCTGATACTCTTTCCCTTCGCCTCTTCCACTTTCTGCTGTAGAGATGCTATCACGCTCTCCGGCACGGCATAACTGTCATAAGCAGCCTTTGCCTGTTCCGCAGTCAAAGCCGTATTATAGAAGCGGAATTCATCCATTTTTGCCTTCAAGTCCTGATCCGTGGAATACACGGAACGCCCAATGGCGTTGTTCGTAAAAGTTTTCAGCAAAGTCCCCTGATTTTCAAACAGCTTCGCTAAAATCGCATCCCGATTATTCGCCCTATCAAAGGAAATTTCTACCGGCTGCCCATCCAAATACACATCATAGGAAACCGGGGACACGCTGATGGTCACATGCTGCCATTCGCTCCTGGCGAACTGCTTTCCCCAGACCAGCTTTGCCTGGGACGCCCGATCCGGAAGGAATATGGAGGTGTTATAACCGCTGCCGCCTTGCCCCAAATCCGCTGCGCCTTCCTTGCCAGCCACAAAGGTAAATTCCGGCGCATTGAATCCTCCGCTCCCATTTTCGGAGTTCAGCCCAACCGTCGTGGCGGTAAAGATGCGGCTGTATTGGCCTGCCTCTGCATCCAGATTAATCCAGAAAGAAAACGCAAATCCGTCGTACGTCACATCCGCAAACATATCGTCCGGGAGCAGCAAAGCCCCTTTCCCCAAGCCGCCTCCCGGCAGGTTCAGAACCTTATTCCCGCGCATCTCGTCCTCCAGGATTTCCAATCCATCCCCATTTCCTGAGATTTCTGCAACAGCGCCTGCTTTGCTCCCTTCATTTTCTATCTTGTTCTCCGCAACTGCCTTGTCAAAAGTAAATTCATAATACGGCTGCGGCGCTTCCGCTTTGCCATTTACCGTCACTTTTGAAAAGCTGCTGCAAGCCTCCGCAGTCTGATGCCCCTCTGCAGCGCTTGCGTTGGTATTGGTGACCACGCAATAATAGTATACGCTTCCAGGCTGGCTGGTAGGCGGCGTATAAGAAGCCTGGGTTGCCCCTTCTATGGCGATTGCCCAGTCTTTGCTGTTCGTCCTGTTTCGATACCATTGGTAAGTTAAATTCCCCCCATCGCTGACTGTAGCTTTTACCTGCAATGCCGTTGCCACTGCATCCTTCCCATAGGTCACTTCTTCCGGAAGCGCATCCAGGGCTGGCGTCTGCGCCTGATACTCTTTTCCGTCCATTGCCGCGCGCAATGCGACCAGCGCTTCATCTACGTCGGCTTGGCTCGCTGGGACTTTCTCCAATTTCAAAGCTTCCTGCGCCTTTGTGACTGCCGCCGAAACCTTCTCTTTGCTTTCTCCAATCAGCACATCTCTGTCCACAAAGCCCTGCGCTTCCGCTGTCTCCGCCTGCAGCTGCGCATTGGAAAATGTCGTCTCGGCTGTCACACCTGAATAGTAGGCCAGCTCGCCCAATGCTTTAGAAAGATTGTTCGTCAAATTAATCACATTCGCTTCTGTAACCGGGTTCTCCAGGCCTTCCTTGCCAGCCTGAATTGGCTTCTGCAGCGCTTCGTAAGATGCTCTGGTGAAGAAGCTTACGCTTTTTCCTTCTGCCTCCTCCACTTTCTCCCGCAAAGCCTGAAGGACGCTGTCTCGCACAGCGTAACTGTCATAAGCTTCCTTGGCCTGTTCTGGCGTCAGAGCCGTATTGTAGAAACGAAATTCATCCATTTTGGCTTTTAAGTCTTTGTCTGTCTTGTAAACAGAGGAACCGATGGCACAGTCCTTATACTGCTTCAAGATAGCGGCATTGTTTTCAAACAGCTTTGCCAAGACCGCCTCTTCATTCTTGCTCCTGTCATATTTGATTCCAATGCTTCTCCCATCCAAATACACATCATAATAGTGTGGGGAAACGCTAATCGTCACATGCTGCCATCTGCCCTTTGCTAATTGCTCCTGCCATACGGTCTTCATCGTGGTTTTATCCGGAAGTATAACCGCCGTATTATATCCGGACTTGCCCTCTGCCATATCACCAGCCGTATTACTGCCTACCACAAAGGAAAATTCCGGGGCATCCCAATTTCCGCCGCCATTATCCGAATTTTGCCCATTTACCGTGCCGGAAAAGATGCGGCTGTACTGTCCCGCATTTGCGTCAATATTAATCCAGAAAGAAAAAGCAAATCCTGCATCTGTCACATCCGCAAACATATTCTCAGGAAGAGCCAGGCGGCCTTCTGTCGCCCCATTTGTGCTCCCGCCCGGCAGATTCAGCACCTTATTGCCGCGTGTTTCATCATCCACAACACCTAAGTCGCCTTTAGAGCCTTGGATTGTCGCAAAAACGCCTGTCTTACTGCCTTCATTCTCTACCTGGTTATTCTCCACGCTTTTATCAAAGGTAAACTCATAATAAGGCTCCGGCACTGTCACATCCCCTGTCACAGTTACGGCCGTGGCTGCGCTGGCCTTAGAAGCCGTCTTATCTTCTGATACGGCCTTTTGGCTTGTATTCGTTACCACGCATTGGTAATATACCGTCCCTACGGTATCGGTCGGCGGAGTGTAGGAGGCTTCCGTGGCTCCTGCAATCAGCACCTTCCGTTCCATGTTTTCCGTCCTGCCCCGATACCATTGATAGCTCAATGTTCCTCCATCATCCACTGACGCAGTTACTGTTATTGGGGAAGCCCCTGCATTCTTTTCATACGTCTTTGCTGAAAAATCCCCTTCAACAGCCGGAATTTGCGCCTTCAAGCCATAGCCGCGCGCCAACTCTGCTACCTGCTCGGATGACAAGGCCGTCCTGTAGAGAGCCACATCGTCAAGCTGCACGGCACAATCGGGATCACCCCATGCTGGATCCATCATTTTTCCTAGCGCATTTGAAGTATAAGAAGAAAAATTTTGCAAACGGTTTTGCAAATTTGTTGCATTTCCACTCTTCAATGTAGATTCTGTTTCATCTCCATTTGTATACAATTTTACTCCATCTTTGGATACTACGATTGTAATGTAATTCCATTTATTCTTCTCCGGTTCGTTTTTATAAACCAGAAAATATTGCCTATTTTGAAATGCCACATTCCACGCTTTGTCTGATGCATAAGGCGTATAGGCAAACTCCTGCTCACGCTGATTATTGCTAGAACTGAATACCCTGGTATAATTTCCAATGTTCGCATCCGGCTTCATCCAAAATGACCAGGTCAGCCCTGTCTCCGCAGACACGCCGCTGTACAAATCACTTGGCAAATCCACATAGGAAGACCCTTTGTTCCCACCTTTCAAATCCAACACCTTGTTCGCATTCTTGGAATATGTATTCTCCCCTATTCCAATTGCCCCTTCCAAAGTCTCTGCCGTCCCCTGCATGGTGGCCGAAGCTCCCGCCACCGTACCGCTGCTGGCCAGGCTCCTATTTTCCCCAACATCTCCTTCAAAATCCCAGAAAAACTCCGGACTTGGCACGGTAATCTCCGCCTGCCCTTCTGCTTGGCCTTCATTGGGCGCATTGCCTTCTGCCCGCACAGGATTTGAGGGGACTGCCAGACATGCCGCCAAGAGCAGCGCCACAATCTTTTTGCTTCTCTTTCCCATCTTTCTCTTCTCCTTCCCACTTATAGTTATAGTACCATTATAAGTGAAATGAATCGGCCATAACTAGGATAATTTTGAAAAAAAAGTTGTACTTTTTTGTTTCCGCTTTCTCAATAATCGGTGACGTCCCTGGCAATGCCAAGCCCCTTGAGAGAATCCCTTAAAATCCATCCTTACTTCTGCCACGAATAACTCTATTTTTCATATCCTAACCGCACAGGTGGAAATATCGTTGCGAGATGGCAAGAGCTTCCCAACGACCTAACTTCGAGCCAGAGCGGATATGATTTTGGATTGTCTGAGCTTGATATCCTTGTCAGGCTACAGGCTCGTTATGTGGATAAAAGGCGAAAATAGACTTAAAACTTAAGATAGACATTGCCTGAAATGGAAATGTGTGTTATACTCCATCCATGGGAAACCATAGAGCCAAAGGCGGCTTTACCCCTCTTGTCTTTTCGGAGGGTTCAAATAGCCCTCCAGACGAAAGAAAGGAGGGCGATGCAATGTATGTTACATATCAGGATTTAATCCAGATTGGTATACTCGTTGTCGCTCTTGCGAATTTGATTTATCAGATTTGCAAGGGAAAAAATCAGAACCACCGGCTTAGCCGGTGGTTTGCTCACGCCCTATAAGGGCTTGT
>CAOKUK010000006.1 GCA_948472595.1 uncultured Eubacterium sp. | reverse complement strand
ATTTAAGTATAGCTCTTTTTGGGCCAAAAGTCAATATTTATTTCTTTTTTTCGCGCAGGGCTTTGAAAAAATCAGTGAGCATGGAGGAGCATTCTGCTTCCAGGATGCCGGTCTCTAATGCTACCTGGTGGTTAAAGGCCGGAACTTGCAGCAGGTTCAGGACAGACCCGGCACAGCCTGCTTTGGGGTTCATGGCGCCAATGACGACTTTGTCCATGCGGGATTGGACGATGGCTCCGGCGCACATTTGGCATGGCTCTAAAGTCACGTACATGGTACAGCCTTCCAAGCGCCAGTCCCCCAGCTTTTTGCTGGCTTTCTTAATGGCGGAAAGCTCGGCGTGGGCCAGGGTGTTTTTGTCAATATTCCTTCGGTTGTATCCTCGGGCGATGATTTTCCCATTGTGGACGATGACGCATCCTATCGGGACCTCTTCTATTTTTTCCGCTTTTTTGGCCTCGCGGAGGGCTGCTTTCATAAATTTTTCTTCTGAATCCATGTGCGCTCCTTCTTATTTTGTGATAAAATAGTTACATTTGTTATTGTATCATGGAATCAGGAAGAAAGCAAAGAGGCTGGAACATGGATATGAAATATGAGACAGAGCGCTTGGCGCTGGAGATATTGCCAGACACAAAGGCGGCGCAGACGCTTAAATTTTATCTGGACAACCGGGAGCTGTTTGAGGAATATGAGCCGGAGCATGGAGATGAATTTTATACGGAGAAGTATCAGAAGGAGCTGCTGCACTGTGAGTACCAAATGGCGGTGAATTCCTCGCTATTCCGTTTTTGGGTCTATGAAAAGGGGAACCTGGGGCAAATTGTAGGGACGGTTTCCCTCCAGAATATTAAGAGGGGGGCATTTCAATCCTGTGAGCTGGGGTATAAGTTTGACCAGCGGTTTTGGGGAAGGGGATATGCCAAGGAAAGCATTTCAAAGTGCCTGTGGATTGCCTTTCAGGAACTGGGCCTCCATCGGGTGGAGGCTCAGGCCTTAAAAGGGAACCTGCATTCCAAGAAGCTATTGTACCGCTTGGGCTTTGAGCCAGAGGGGGTGAGGAGGCAGAACGTGAAAATCCATGGAGCGTGGAGAGACCATGAATTGTACGCTTTGCTTTCGGGATAAGGAAGCTATTCGTCTAAGTAGCGGAACCAATAGCCAAATTCCCCTGTATTGATGGGGGAGGATTTTTCGCTGCGGAATCCGGGGAAGCCGAAAAGGGTGGCCATTACGCGTTCGGGATTTTGAAAAATCCCCGGGATTCCCAGAAACCACTTTTTACAGTCGGATTTTTCTGTCATCCCTAAGATTAAGTAACGGTAGTTGAAAAATCCATGGAGCAGGAAGCTGTTGTTCCCAAGGTACCAGTATTTCTTGGGCAGGAGCCGTATGTCTTTTAAATCCAGGCGGATGCATAAGGTATTTTCATCGCCTGCAAAAGGGGTCATGACAGGGTAATTTTCTAAGAGGAACTGCCATTTTGTGGGCCAATCCTCAGATGGGGGCTCCGGGGCTTTTGCAGCAGCATGTTTCTGGGAGTCTTTAGCTGGGCTTTGGGCAGCACAGCTATCTCCTGTGGGAGCGGAGGCAGACTTGTTTTTGGGGCGCTGCCGCTGGATGGCTTGCTGTTGCCATAATGGCGTAAAGCGGGGAAGGGCAAAAGGGTTTCGGTAGAGGGAACGGTTCTGCTTGGGAAGGGCCTCTGTTGCTTCCAGGCTGTTTGTTTCCTCCTTGGCGCTGGAAACAGGCGCAGGGGAATCTGTCTGTTCTGTAGGTGGAGCAGGGTTTGTTTGCTCTATAGCGGCATCAGATTCAGACGCAGGGGAATCATTTTCTTGCTCCGTAGCGACGTCAGGTAAAGATGTTTTTCTGAAAGTGCTTGAGTCAGCGGAATCTATCTCTGCAGAAGTAGCATGGGGAGGCATTTCCGCCTTGGGGGAAGCGGCTTCTAGATTGTGAGGATAGTCGGGGGGCGTATGTTTCTCAGAGGCAATTTGGCTGTGATCCCCTGCGGGGCTTAAAGGGACGAACCTTTCCCTTGCAAAGGCGTCGTTGTCCCATTGGCTGACAAGCATGGTCTCTTCTGAGATGGGTATGAAAATTCCTTTCACATCTTCTAAGGCATAGCCGTAGAAGCCATCCTTATCCAGGACAGCCTTGAAATCCCCGTTCCCGCGTACAAGGCTCATGCTTCCCAATGGGATGCCGTGGAGGGCTTGGTCTTTTTGGACATAGAAATACACCGGAATAGAAGGAAGGCTATGTCCGGTGTTCTTCATATGTATTTCAATCAGGCAGGTATTGCCTTTCTTGGCGATTTTCGCAAAGCCAATATTCCGTCCTTTGATATGGTTGTCATATAAATGAAGGTAGGTAACAATTCGGTGAAATGCAGACATTTGATAAGCTCCGAAAAATCTTTTTACATCTTATGCCTGCCGAAAAGAAATATGCCATAAAAATTAAGGGATTCACTCCCGCATCATGGCTGGCCGGCGATAGCGGCAGCCAAATCCCCGCCGAAGGAAGACATATTGGCGGGCACCCATATCTTGTTCTGGATGACGCATTCCACTTGTATATCATGGGTGTCTTCAGAGGGGGACACCTTCTCATAGGATTCAATCAGGTTCTGCGTATAGGTATCCATAAGGTAGGCCTGCTGCTCCTTGATTGTGTCAAAATCCCCTTGCTGCGCCATCTCTTTCGCATTGTAAAAGGCCTCCTCATCCAGAGAAGACTCGTTAAAATACGTCGTATGCAGCAGGACGGTGGCTTTGCCGTCCGCTTCTTCTAAAATTTCTGCAGAGGCTTCCATTTTTGCCAGAGCCTTCTTCCTGGCAACGCAGAGCTCGTCCAGCACAGCTTCTTCTATCTTCTGCCCGCTGGCGGAGAAATTTGCGCGGATGGTCTCTTTCAGGGAATCGCTATAGGCTTGCTGCGCTGCAGTGATGTCTTCTTCCGCCATTCCTAGGGACAGAATCCCTGATTTATCGCCAAGGATATATAAATCGTAAATTGCCTTCACAGATTTTGCGGCATCCATACGGGGTTCGCCGCAGCCGCTTAGTATGGCAATGCATAAACATATGCAGGACAGGGCAGGTAAGAATTTTTTCATAAAAGCGTTCCTTTCGTTGATATAAACGGAGGAGGGGGGATTTGAACCCCCGCGCCGGGACTACCGACCTACTGGTGTTCGAAGCCAGACCCTTCAGCCGCTTGGGTACTCCTCCAAATTTGCCCTGTAAGGATATTATACCAAATATTTTCAGAAATGCAAATGAAAAATCTTGTAGTGGGCAAAATTATGAGATATAATGTTTCCGTAAAAGAAAATTTCTGTAGGGACTTTGATTCTGCAGGAGAATGGGGCTATGCCCTATAGGTGCGGCGCCGTTTGGGGATATGGGCTCTGCGCTTTCAAATCTTATCTATGACGAAAGGGATGAATATCATGAAGAGAATCGGTATGCTTACGAGTGGGGGAGACTGCCAGGCGCTGAATGCGGCAATGCGTGGCGTGGTTAAGGGTCTGAGCAAAAATCTGGATGAGTTGGAGGTCTATGGCTTCTATGAAGGCTATAAGGGTCTGATTTACGGGAATTACCGTCTGCTTACGGGCGGCGATTTTTCTGGCATCCTGACGAAAGGCGGGACAATCCTGGGCACTTCCAGGCAGCCCTTTAAGCTGATGCGGGAGCCGGATGAGAAGGGTTTGGACAAGGTAGAGGCCATGAAGCAGACATACTACAAGCTGCGCCTGGACTGCCTGGTAATCTTAGGAGGCAACGGCACCCAGAAGACAGCGAACCTGCTTCGGGAGGAAGGGCTGAATATTATCCATCTGCCGAAGACCATTGACAATGACATTTATGGCACGGATGAGACATTTGGGTTCCAAAGCGCTATCAATATCGCAACGGACGCCATCGACTGCATCCATACGACAGCAGCATCCCACAACCGCGTGTTTATCGTGGAGGTGATGGGCCATAAGGTTGGCTGGCTGACCTTGTACGCCGGAATCGCTGGGGGCGCTGACATTATCCTGCTGCCGGAGATTCCTTATGACATTGACAAAATCGTAAAGGCCATCAAGAGCAGGAACAAGCAGGGCAAGGGCTTCACTATCCTGGCTGTGGCGGAGGGAGCGATTTCCAAAGAGGACGCCGCCTTGTCTAAGAAGGAATTGAAGAAGAAAAAGGAAGGCCAGGCTTATCCTTCCGTTTCCTATGAGGTGGCAGCGCAAATCCAGGAGAAGATTGGAAGCGAGGTGCGCGTTACGGTTCCCGGCCATACCCAGAGGGGCGGCAGCCCATGCCCTTATGACAGGGTGCTCTGCACCAGGCTGGGCGCAGCTGCAGCCAACTTGATCATGAAGGACGATTATGGTTATATGGTAGGCATGGTCAATGGCAATACGAAGAAAATCCCATTAGGGGATGTGGCCGGCAAGCTGAAGATGGTAGAGCCGGATTCTAAAATCATTAAGGAAGCAAAATTAATAGGCATCAGCTTTGGCGATTAAACCATGCAAAATTGCAGGCTCTGGAATTGTGCCAGTAGACATGGGGCGCCTGTGTTGGAAAGGAAAATATGTCTTACACTGCGTTATACCGCAAGTTTCGGCCCCAGGAGTTTGAAGACGTCAAGGGGCAGGAGCACATTGTGACTACATTGCAGAACCAAATAAAGGCAGACAGGATAGGGCATGCCTATCTGTTCTGCGGGACCCGGGGGACGGGCAAGACCACGGTGGCAAAGATATTTGCCAAGGCGGTCAACTGCCAGAATCCCTCGGGGGGCAGCCCCTGTGGGGAATGCGCTTCCTGCAGGGCGATTGCGGCAGGCAATTCCATGAATGTCATAGAAATCGATGCCGCATCCAACAACGGCGTGGACAATATCCGCGAAATCCGTGAGGAGGTGGCATATTCACCGACAGAGGGCAAGTACAAAGTCTATATCATTGACGAGGTTCATATGCTTTCCATAGGAGCCTTCAATGCATTGTTAAAAACTTTGGAAGAGCCCCCTTCTTATGTAATTTTCATTTTAGCTACCACGGAAGCGCATAAAATACCAATCACCATACTCTCCAGATGCCAGCGGTATGATTTCAAGCGGATTTCCATTGGGACTATCGCCTCTCGCCTGGCAGATTTGATGGAACGGGAGCAGGTAGAGGCGGAGGCTAAGGCCATCCAGTACATCGCCCGGGCGGCGGATGGATCTATGCGGGACGCCTTAAGCCTGTTAGACCAGTGCATCGCCTTCTATCTGGGGGAGAAGCTGACCTATGACCATGCGCTGGAAGTGCTGGGCGCCGTGGATACGGAGGTATTCAGCCGGATGCTGCGCCAGATTTTGGCAAAGGATGTGCCGGGAGCCATCCAACTGCTGGATGAGCTGATTGCAAATGGGCGGGAGCCAGGGCAGTTTGTGGCGGATTTTACCTGGTATTTACGGAATCTTCTGTTGCTGCAGGGCTCTGAGGGCATGGAGGATGTGTTGGATGTTTCCAGTGAGAACCTGCTTCTGCTGAAGGAGGAGGCGCAGATGGTAGGGGCAGGGCAGCTTATGCGGTTCATCCGTATCTTTTCTGATTTGTCCAGCCAGGTGCGCTATGCTGCCCAGAAGCGGATTTTGGTGGAGATTGCATTGGTCAAGCTGTGCAAGCCGGAGATGGAAAGAGATTATGAATCCTTGGCGGAGCGGATTGCCCAGCTAGAGCAGAAGCTGGAGAAGGGGATGTATGCGCCGCCTGCTGGGGAGCTGCCTCAGGGCGGGGCGGGCATGCGCCAGGATTTGCAGGATTCTGGCAGCGGAATGGAGAGGCAAGAGGAGCCTCGGGAATTGCTTAAGGCAGTCCCGGAGGACGTGCGCCTGGTGGTGCAGAGCTGGAAATCCATCGTGCAGGAATTGCCGGGCAGCCTGAAGCCCTACCTGAAATCTTCCCGCCTTGAGCTGTCGGAGGGCGGGGGGCTTCTTATTTCTCTGGATGATAACGGAACAGGGGGATTTGCGGCCACAGAGAGCCATAGGCAGCAGGTGGCGGCCATCATTTCAAAGAGAATTGGTAAAGATATCGAGGTTGAAATAAAGCTCCAGGATTCGCAGGATGCGAAAGGGTCAGGCGGGCAAAGCCTGGATTTGGAAGAATTGATAAATCGGGAAATAAATATGGAAATAACAGTAGAGGATGAATAGAGAATCCATAGCGGCATTGTGAAACAGTTCACAGGAAAAGGAGGTAATAATAGATGGCAAAGCGCGGAGGTTTCCCAGGGGGGATGCCTGGGAATATGAATAATTTAATGAAGCAGGCGCAGAAAATGCAGCGGCAGATGGAGGAAGCCACCAAAGAGCTGGAAGAGAAAGAAATAACGGCAGCGGCTGGGGGAGGCGCTGTGGAGGTGACGGTATCCGGCAAAAAAGAAGTGACAAAGGTAAAGCTTTCCGAGGAAGTGGTGGATCCGGACGACATTGAAATGCTGGAGGATTTGATTATGGCGGCTACCAATGAGGCCCTTCGCCAGATAGAAGAGGCTTCCCAGGAGTCCATGTCGAAGATTACCGGCGGCCTGGGCGGCTTAGGGGGCGGCTTCCCCTTTTAAATCCTAAAATGTCGAACGCCATACAATATGAAAATGGGAGGCAGGAATGGATTATTATAGCAGAAGAATCAGCAAGCTGATCGAAGAGCTGTCTTCTCTGCCGGGAATTGGAAGCAAGTCGGCGCAGCGGCTTGCTTTTCATATTTTAAATATGCCGTTGGAGCATGTGGAGAGCCTTTCTTCGGCTATCTTAGAGGCGCGCAAGACCGTCACTTACTGCAAACAGTGCTTCACCCTTACCGATGAGGAATTGTGCCCCATCTGCAGGAATGGGAAGCGGGACCATAAGACGATTATGGTAGTGGAGGACACCCGGGATTTGGCGGCTTATGAGAAGACCAATAAATATGAGGGGGTGTACCATGTCCTCCATGGGGCGATTTCCCCCATGCTTGGGATTGGGCCAAACGACATTAGGCTAAAGGAATTGATGCAGCGGCTCCAGGGGGATGTGGAGGAAGTGATTATCGCCACCAATTCCAGCTTGGAAGGAGAGACGACCGCCATGTATCTCAGCAAATTGATTAAGCCCACAGGCATAAGAGTCTCTCGGATTGCCAGCGGGGTGCCGGTAGGGGGGGATTTGGAGTATATTGATGAAATGACGCTGCTGCGGGCGCTGGAGGGAAGAGTGGAGTTATAAAAATGCGCATGTCTGCGGAATGGCTGCGAATTATGTCAAAAAGTTTTTTTCCGGCCTGACAGGGATTTCCAAAAACTGCAAGAAGAGTGTGTTACCATGTGCAAAAGAGGTGACGACATGATTGAAATTATTTGTAGGGAAAGCTTACAGCAGGGGGAGCAGGACGCCCCCATGGAGAAACGGCGCCTGCCCAAAAATATCCGTCAGGTTGGAAGCCCTCGGGGTAGGCATAAGATTTACATAGAGGATTATGTGTATACATACATTCAAGGCATGGCCAGGAAAGAAGAGCCTTGCGCTGCAATCTTTTTTGGTACGGCGCAAGTGGACAAGGATATTCGCTGCACGTTTGTCAGCGGCGCAGTGGAGTGCAGCGCAGCCATTTTTAAGGAGGAGAATATCCATCTGGATGACAGCTTCTGGGATTACGTCTATAAGGAGAAAAAGCAGTTTTTCCCGGATTTGGAGATTGTGGGCTGGTTCCTTGGGGAGGCCGGCATGGCCATGAATCTGCCTGCCGCCGTGGAATCTGCCCATCGGAAATATTTTGCAGGAAGGGACAAGTTCCTGATGCTTGTGGACACGCTAGAGGGGGAGGAAGTATTTTTTGTGCATGAGCAGGGTTACCTCCAAAAGCGGGAGGGCTATTACATTTATTATGAGAAGAACGTCCCCATGCAAGAGTACATGGTCAGCAAGCGGGAAGAGGAACAGCAATGGGACAAGCTTGCGGAATGGGAATTTCCCAAAAAAAGGAGGAAAGAGAATGCAGATACGAAAGCCCCTGTCCTGCTGTGGGAAGAAATCGGATCGCAGGAGGCCGCAGAAGAGCCCAGAAAGGGAGAATTTGCAGATTTATATCAGGATTTGCAGGAATTGGAGGATACAGCTTTAGAATCCCCCAAGAGTCCTTCTGTCAAAAATTTGCAGCAGCCGATGCCAAAGGGGCAGAAAGAAGCCTTGCCGCAAAAAAGGGCAGATGATTCTTTCCAAAGCTTGGTTCATTCCATACAAAATAGCAGAAAAGAAAGCATCGCAAAAGGAATGCCTTCCAGCAAGGAAGGCATTCCTGCAAAGGAATCGTTTGCGCATACAAAGCCTGCCGGCCGGCAGCAGGAAGCTCCTGAGGAAAAAATTTTTGCCAAGAGCAGCCAGACAGAGCCTAAGACCCAGGCAGAGGAAGCCCTGGAATCTTACCGCAACATGGTCTTAGAGCGCCATAGCAGGCAAATTGCAAGGCAGAACCGCAATTTCCTTTATACAGCTTCTTCGTTTTTCTTGGTGATCCTCTGCGTGATGGGCATCACCACTATCAACAATTACCATAAAATGCAGGAAGTGGAGGAAACCCTGCATATTTTGAAAGCCTCTGAGACCGAGGAAGGGCCTGCACCCAAAAATGATTCGGCAAAACAGGAGGATTTAATCGTAGAGAGCATTGAATCCCAGGTAAGGCCTCTAGATGATTCTAAGCAGGAAAAGCAGGCGCAGCCAGAGGCCAAGGATGCAGGCTCAAAGCCTCAGGGCAATTCCAGCAGCGCTGCAGGACAGAAAGGCGAGAATGCCGACGAAGACGCCAAAGAGGCTTCCGCCCCGCAGAAGGATAGGGCGCGTTATTATACAGTGCAGCCTGGAGACACTCTGGATTCTATTTGCCTGAGCATATATGACAGCCTGGATGTGCGTGAAGAATTGTGCCAGCTCAACGGAATTGAGGATGGGAATAAGATTTTCACCGGGCAGAAGCTTCAGCTGCCCTAATTTTCAATGAGCAGCCTTATCTTTATCATTATTATTTCAAATTACCAGTATGTCAGTATTGGCAGCTATGAGTGGGCAATGCGCCTTTGCGGGCAATTCAGGGGCGCATTGCCCATTCCTGGCTGTATCCTGAAATCACCCCTCCTCAATCATCCTTGGAGAGAGGGCATCCGTTTAAACGGCAGATAGCAGTCTCGCCTTTTTTCACCACTTCCCCCATTTGAAAAAAAATAATGCATAATCTGCAAGAATATGGTAGAATGTGCATAACTATTTTGCATATTATTTTTGGAGGTGCATTTTGGCGGATAAATTATATCGCATTGTAAAGTCGGATGTGACCGGAATGAATGAGAAAATCTACAGGCACCGCAGGAAGATTTTACTATGGGCAGCATTCGTGACAGTGGCCTTGCTCCTCACCCTGACAGGATATTATGTTTATATACAAAGCCGCATGTATACAGATTACGAAGTTGTAAGCACGGCCAAACGCAAAGATTCTGAGGCCGCGCAGTTTGCTTCCTTTCAAGGGAATATCCTTCGGTATGGCAAGGACGGCGCATCCTGCATTGATGCCCAGAGCAATCTGGTCTGGACTCAGGCTTACGAGATGCAGTCCCCAATGGCCAATATCTGCCAGGGCTATGCAGCCATTGCAGATGAGAAGGGCAATAAGGCCTACATAATGGACAAGGATGGGCCATGCGGCCAAATAGAGACGCATATGCCCATCCACCGCATATGCGTGGCCAACCAAGGCACGGTGGCTATTTTGATGGAGCAGAATGGAACCGGCTACTTGCATATTTACAGCAAAAGGGGGGATTTTCTGGCGGAAGGCGAGCTCCATACCAAGAACAGCGGCTACCCATTGGATATCGCCATTTCTCAAGACGGGAAGAAGCTGGCGGTTTCTTTGCTGGATTTAAATGAAGGGAAAGTAAAGACTACGGTTACATTTTACAATTTCGGCTCCACAGGGCAGAATGAGATTGACAATATCGTAAGCCAATATTCCTATGAAGGCACGATAATCCCTAAGGTGGAATTCCTTACAAACAATGTGCTGGCAGCTTTTGGAGACGATAAGGCCATCCTGTTCGAAGGCAGCCAAAAGCCCCAGGAGAAGCAAGTCATCCAAGTGGAGAAGGAAATCCAAAGCATTTTTTACAATGAGGCATACTTTGGGCTTGTGTTTGTGGGAGGGGAAGGTAAGGAAATGTATGAAATGCAGGTATATGACCTTCGGGGGTCGGAAGTGCTGGCCAAGGGTTTTTCCAGGGGATACCAGCAGATTGGGATTTTGGAAAATGACGAGATTTATTTGATAAATGATTTGGAGTGCACCATTTTTACCCTGCGCGGCGTGGAAAAATTCCATGGGGAATTTGAAAAGGAAATCCGTAAGATTATGCCGGCTGGGGGATTTCGCAATTATATTTTCTTGGTAGATGGGGAAACGCAGCAGATACGGCTGAAATAGGGAGGGGCTAAAGCGGCCTCTTTTGCAATATCATGTACTTAATGGCAGATTGTAATCGTTATTTTATACGGTACTGGAAAGGAATGGATGGTTTGTTTGTTGCAGTGGTTGTGATTTTGGGGGGATTAGCCCTCCACGGCTATAAAAAGGGGCTTGTGCGGATGGTGTTTTCTCTGGCTGCGATTTTCTTGGCTGCCGCCCTTGCTTCTTGGATTTCCCCTTATGCAGAGGAATTTTTGCGGACGCAGACGCCTTTGCATGGGTTTGTGGAGGAGAAATGCTTGGAAGCCCTGGAGGCAAAAACAAAGGAACTGAGCCAGGGCGTAGGGATCTCAGAAGAGGCCTTGGGTGCGATTGCCCAAGATGCGGCCAAGGCAGGGGAGAAGCTGCCCTTAGAGGAGCTGTTTGGGATAGAGCTGCCCAAAGGGGCGCGCCGTCTGTTCCAGGAAAATCTCCTGGGGGAGGCAGGCAGCGTGGCAGAGGGGGGCCGCCTATTGGAAGCCTGCGCCAGGCAGCTTGCAGATATGGCGGTGCAGCGCGTGGCATGGGCGCTGTCTTTTGTGGTCGTGGGCATCCTTCTGGGGATTATCGTCCATGCATTGGATATTTTGACAAAGCTTCCCGTCATCAAAGGGATGAACCATCTGGGCGGCGCTGCCTTTGGGCTGCTGCAGGGACTGGCGCTTGTCTGGGGGATTTTCTTCCTGGTTACGCTATGCCAGGGAAGCGAGTCTGGAAGGCAGCTAATGGCCTCCATCCAAGGGAATGCGTTCCTGCATTTCTTATATGAGAACAATCCCTTTGAGGGCTTGTTAAGTTTACTCTTGTGAAGCATCGTCCGCCATCCTTAGAGCTTGCAGGGATTCGGCGAGATGGCGGTGATTAAAAATTAGTAAAGGACAGAGGAAGAGGATATGAGTGTACAGGATAAGATAGAGCGTATTTTCAGGAGCATTCACTTGCTGTTTTCCACCAGTGAGTTCTATGGTGAGGACGAAAGCAAGGTTATTGTGGAAAAGCAGAAGGTATTCCAGCTGTTAGAGCAGCTGAATCTGGCAGTCTATGAGGCCATGGATCAGTATGAAGTGACCCGGCAGAAGCACGAGATGGCAGAGCGCCGCTGTGAGAAGCGGGGGGAAGAGATTATCATGAAGGCCAGCCGCCATGCGGACGATATTTATGCTGCCTCCATTATGTATACGGATGATGCGATTAACCGCATTTGCCATATTATGGAGGACGCCAATGATGCCATTAAGGAGACCTTGGGAAAGGTCAATATGGAGATCGAGAGCCAACGGGAAAGGGTGCGCCGGAACCAATTGGAGCTGACGGGCCAGCTGCGGGACTTTGCAGACATGGATAAATATGTGAAAATGATAGAGGAAGTGAACAAGCAGCTAGAGCGGGAACGCCGCTTGCAGTTAGAGGGCAGGGAGGAGAAGAAAATTCAGAATGAAGGGAAGACATACGCTGTGGAAAAGCCGGAGATAAAGGTCAATCAGGCTTATTTTGAGCGCATGGGAATCCGCCCGGAGCTGGAGCGGCGGGATGAGGCCTCCGACAGTTTGGCAAGGGTCACGGGGAAGGAATTTGCAGAAGGGCTCCGGCGGCGGGCCGCTAGGAAACGGCAGGAGGGGAAGCTGGAAATAGAGGATATGTCCGAAGCGCCGGAAAAGGCGAAGGGCTGGGGCGCGTCTTGGGAGGAGAAAAGGATGGGGGGCGTTAGCCAGGAACTGGCCTGGGCAGGAGCTGACACAGGAGCGGATTGGAATGGCCTTTCTAATCAAGGAGATTGGGGGGCGGCTGGGGATTCTGAGGGAGAAGGCGCAGACTTGCCGGCTATCCCGCCGGAAATCCATGTGAATTTGGACGCAGAGTATTTTCAATGGAAAGAAGGGGAAGAGGGGGGCGTAAGGCAGGAAGAGGAACAGAAGGAGCGGCATTTTCCATTTAAAAGAAGGTAAAGAGGGTGCTTGCCATCCGTAGATGAAAATGGTAAGATGGGAGAAGGATATCTAGGAATTGATGCTTGGAAGGGCATTTGGGGGGAAGCAACCGCTAGGGATACATGATGCGGAAAGGAGCAGTTTGTTATGGGACGTAAAGGACAGAGGATGAAACAGATTGGGAGAATAGTGGCTGCAATGACGCTTATGTGCGCTATGCTAGTGACGGGAACGCCCATTCAGACAGAGGCGTACTATTTGGGAGGGGCAAGCCAGGCGGAAAAGGAAGTTTCAGGGGGAAGAGAATCCGCAAAGAGCGGCCAGGAAGCAGGAGAAGGCCAGGAAGAAGAAAAAATTTATGGGGAAGGGCAACCGGTAGAAGAAGGTCAGGAAGCGGCAAAGAGCCAGGCGAAAGAAGCAGCTCGCAGGGAAGGGCAGACAATAGAGGATGGCCAGGAAGCAGGAGAGAGCCAGGCAAAAGAAGCAGCTCGCAGAGAAGGGCAGACAGTAGAGGATGGCCAGGAAGCGGCGAAGAGCCAGGCGAAAGAAGCAGCTCGCAGGGAAGGGCAGCCAGTGAAGGGTGGCCAGGAAGCAGAAGAGAGCCAGGCAAAAGAAGCAGCTCGCAGGGAAGGGCAGACAATAGAGGGTGGCCAAGAAACAGGAGAAGGCCAGCCAGAAGAGCCGGTGCAGGATGGCTTAGTGCAGGAAGGGAAGCGTTACCTGCTCTATGTAGATGGGGAGCAGGTTACAGAAGAAGGATGGAAAGAGCTGGATGGCGGGAGGTATTACATAGGGGGCGGCGGATATGTGACTGCCCGGATGGAAGAGATTGCCGGCAATTGGCGGTATTATGAGATAGATGTGAACACATCTGGCTGGGCGGTTAAGAAGGATGCCTGGATGCATGTTTTGGGGACGGATTATTATTTTAATGGTTCCGGCGTATGTGCGAAAGCCTATGATGTGGCAAAGGGGCAGCTTTCTGTCCTCTCCGGAAATGGACAGATGGTGCTTGCGGCCAACCAGGCGCAGGCTCTCAGTGACGGCAGGCTGTACTATTTTGCTGCCAAGGGCATCCGCGCTGGCGAGCAGGGATGGAAGAAGGCGACGTCCAAGGAGTGGTATCTTGTCAATGCCAAAGGATGTGTTACAGCCAAGATGGAGGGGGCTAACGGCGTTTGGCAATATTTTGATTATCAGGCTTCTGGATGGAAAAAAGCGGCGAGTGTTTGGAAAAGTGTGGAGGGGAAGGAATACTTCTTTGGCACGAGCGGCAAATCGGCGATTATTTATACCCCTGACAGCGGCAAATGCCAAAAATACAGCAAGGGAAAAATGGTTTCTGTGAAAAAATCCACAGTTACCTTGCAGGATGGGAGGATGTATTATTTTAATGGCAAAGGCAGGCAGGTTGCGCAGGCAGGCTGGCAGAAGGTATCTTCCGATAAGTATTTTTGGGTAGGCGAGAAAGGCTTTGTGGAATATAGGATGTCCAAATCAAAGGGCATTTGGAAGCGTTTCCGATACGATTATAGCAGCGGAAAATGGACTCCCAAGGGAGATGTGTGGGAGCATGTGGGCGGGAAAGACTATTGCTTTGGCAAGAGCGGCAAGTGCTCTATGATTTACGATACGGCCAAAAAGAAATGCCAGAAGTACAGCAAGGGCAAAATGGTTTCCCAGAAAAATACCCTTTGCACATTGAAGAATGGCAGGATTTATTATTTCAACGCCAAGGGCGTCCGGGTGGACAAGGCGGGATGGAAGAAAATCACGGCCAGGCAGTATGCCAAGGTGGGCAAAAAGGGATATGTGACCCATAAGATAACCAATTCCAGCGGGGGATGGAAATTCTATAAGCAGGATTACCGAACCCATAAATGGCGCATCCAGAAAAAAGCCTGGATTAGCGTGCAGGAGAAAAAATATTATTTTAATGGGAAAGGGAACTGCACCTTGATTTACCATATCAAGGACAAGAAGTGCTACGATTACAAAAATGGGCATATGACGGCAGTTCGGAATGATATCCGCAATATTGGCGGCAAAAAGATTTATTTCGGTGCAGACGGCGTCCGCGCAGGCGCAGCCGGGCTTTATGTCACCTCTTCCGGGAAGCTGATTTATGTAAGCGCTAAGGGCTACGTGAAGAAGGAAATACGCGGCATAGTCATGGACTATGAGTCTTCAAATGGCAAGATCAGCAGCTGCAAGGTGAAGGACGATGGGTGCCTTTGCTATTACAATGGCCAGGGCATCCTCACCAGGAAGCTGGATTTGAATGGGAAGATGGTGGCGCTGACTTACGATGACGGGCCTTCGGAATATACCTCTGCAATCCTAGACATTTTGGAGCAGAATCACAGTGTGGCGACTTTTTTTGTCCTGGGGCAGAGGGTAGCCGGGCATGCTTCTATTATAAAGCGGGCTTATCAGATGGGATGCGAGATAGGGAACCATACCTACAGCCATCAAATACTGACCAGGGTAAGCGCGCCTGTTATCCGAAGCCAGGTATCCACTACCAATACAGCCGTGCAGGGGGTGACAGGCGCGCCTTGCGCAGTCATGCGCCCGCCAGGAGGGAATTACAACGGCCAAGTGGCGGCCGGCGTGAACATGCCCCTAATCCTGTGGTCCATTGACACCCGGGATTGGAAGACGCGGAATGCCCAGTCTACCCAGGCTGCCGTGCTGAACCATGTGAAGGATGGGGATATCGTGCTGATGCACGACCTTTACGGCCCTACGGCGGAAGCCTCCAGAGTGATTATTCCGGAGCTGGTTCGGCAGGGATACCAGCTGGTGACAGTCAGCGAGCTGGCAGATTGTAGGGGCGGCATGATCAATGGGATGGTGTACAATGCCTTCCGTTAGCGGCTTATAGAAGCGCCGCAATAAGCAGGCGGCATACAGAGTGGTTTGTGCTTTGTATGCGCTCCGCTTATTGCGGCGTTTTTAATGAAATCTTAATAATTTACCATCTGATAAATTAACTTTCTTCTGCTATCCTATCAATACGGAAAAAAGCCTTTTGCTCCCTCCATTTTTTTTGTATAATAACGGGAGAATAAATGTGGAAAGGCAAGGTGGAGAATATGAAGCGTATTTTAGTCTGTGACGATGACAAGGAAATCGTAGATGCAATTGAAATTTACCTGCAGCAGGAGGGCTACTGCATTTTAAAGGCCTATGACGGGGAGCAGGCCCTGCGGGTCTTGAAGGAACAGGAGGTCCATCTCTTAATCATAGACGTCATGATGCCCAAGCTGGACGGAATCCGGGCGACCCTGAAAATCCGGGAGGACAGCAGCATCCCCATTATTATCCTCTCAGCCAAGTCTGAAGATGCGGATAAAATCCTGGGGCTGAATATCGGCGCGGATGATTATGTGACGAAGCCATTTAACCCCTTGGAATTGGTGGCTCGGGTGAAATCCCAGCTCCGCCGGTATACCCAGCTGGGGAACGCTACGGAGAGCAGCAAGCGGGTGTACCAGGTAGGCGGCCTCGTTATCAACGATGATTTGAAGGAAGTGGTGGTGGATGATGAGCCTGTGAAGCTTACCCCCATTGAGTACAATATCCTGCTGCTGCTGGTGAAGAACCAGGGCAAGGTGTTTTCGATTAATCAGATTTATGAGAGCATTTGGAATGAGGACGCCATTGGCGCAGACAATACCGTGGCGGTTCATATCCGCCATATCCGGGAGAAAATTGAGATAAACCCCAAGGAGCCCAGGTACCTGAAGGTGGTATGGGGGGTAGGCTATAAGATTGAGAAATCAAAATAAGGGGGGCAGGCCGTCTTCAGAAGTGAAAAAAAGGTGGTGTTAAAATGACAAAGATGCGTTATTCTACAGGCATGAAGGTGATTTCCGTTGTGATGCAGGAAATCTTTGCAGTAATTCTGGTGCTGATGATTGTGATTCTGGCTGCATTGCTGCAGAAAAATATTTTGGATTTTGGCGATTTGAAAAATCGTTCCTTTGAATCCTCCAGCTATTTCTCATCCAAATTCCAGCATGCCACAGAGGAGCTGTTCCAGTTCATTGACCTGCGCAGGAAATTTGAGACGGATGGGAACTATGACGATGAGAAGACCATAAATATTTGGAATTACTACAATGGCCAGCAGGTGGTGAAGGATACGGGCATGGCCAGGCTGGAGAATACCCATACGGTGGATTATGCCTTAGGGGATTTGGCAGAATGGTCTCGGAATTACACCACCTCCCAGATGGAATTTGTCTCAGAGTACTATCTGGATGACGGAATCCACCAGTCAAAGAGCGTCTATCGGAACGGGGAGATCCTTTTGAAAGAGGAGAAAGCCATTTCCAGCCTGGGGGAGATGACGGCGGAGCTTCAAGAAAGCGTAATCCAGAGCGTGGAGCATTATTATGGGGGCTCCTACAGCGTGTCCATGGAAGGGGGCGGCTGGGAGCTTTCCCCGGTCTATGGCAAGAAGGAATCGCAGGACAATGCAAAAAGCACAAAGAAAAAGGATTTGGTGCTGGATAAGATTGTGCAGAGGGTCATTTCCGGGGAGCTGTTTGAGCTGGACGGGGATGAGCTGGCGCTGCTGCTTGAGGAGATTGGCATGTCTTTTTCCCAGTCGAAATCCGTGTATGACTTTGTGGACGAGGATTACATGCCCAAGGGAGGCGTGGAGATTTGGGACGCTTTCCTAAAGGGTGAGATCACCATGTGGGAGATGAGCGACAGCTTTGATGCCTTAGAGTATACGCTGCAGAATATCGGCCGGGAAGTGAACCAGTACAAGAAATGCCTGAACCGCTACAACTTGACGGAAAACGGCACCAATGTCTTCTACTGGATTAGCCGAGGGAATGAAGACGTGACCTATACGAATATCAGCCAGCCTATCGACAGGCAGCTGGCAGAATATGGGGAGAAAGTGGGGAAGTACCTGTTTTACCAAGAAAATGACGTGCGGCTGGTGACGAATGTAAAAGGGATGGAGGATGTGTTTTACGATACCTTAGAGCCCCAGTATGGGGGGAAAGGGAATGTATTCTTTGTGTGTGTGGACACAGCTTATCCCAACCAGGATGAATTCTTGGAGGCTAGGGAGGAGTATGGCAAGATGCGTCCCTGGATTTTCATCAGCATCTTTGGGGCGGCTGTCAGCACCTTGGTGATTCTGATTAGCCTCATTTACTTAAGCATGGCGGCAGGCTGGCGGGAGGACGACGGGCGGGTATACCTGAATTTGTTTGACCGGCTGCCTACGGAAATCATGTTTGCCATTGCAGTGGCGGAGGGGATTTTCCTGCTGCTGCTGTTTTGGAGGGTCATGTATCGGTTTGACAATGAGGAGCTGTCAGGGCGGTTATTGATGTGCGGCGTGTTGGCGTTCTTTGGCATGGCAAGCTTCCTGGTGTTTTACTTAAGCTTTGTGCGGAGGATACGGGCCGGCGTGCTGTGGAGCAAAAGCATCCTAGGATGGTTTGTGAATGGGATTTCCCTGATGTTTGGCAACTGGAAAGCCTCCTCTCGGATGGTGTTCTGGTTTGGCCTGCATTTTGTGATATGCATGTTCCTGTTCTTCTTGGTGGTGAACCACTATGATTTGATGCCTGGGATTCTGTTCTTTTTCCTCCTAAGCGGCGTGGAGGGAGTATTCATTATCCGGGAGAGCGTCCAGAGGGGCAAGGTGCTGGAAGGGATTCGCAAGATAGCTTCCGGCGATTTGGAGTATAAGATAATTTCCGAGGATTTGAAAGGGGATAACCGGCAGCTGGCGGAGACGGTGAACACCATTGGGGACGGGCTGTTCCATGCAGTGGAGGACAGCGTGAAGAATGAGCACTTGAAGGCGGATTTGATTACGAATGTGTCCCATGACATCAAGACGCCGCTGACCTCCATTATCAATTACGTGGATTTGCTGAAGCGGGAGAGGCTGGAAAATGAGCGGGTGCAGGGCTATATCGCCGTCCTGGACACGAAGTCCCAGAGGCTGAAGCAGCTGACGGAGGATTTGGTGGAGGCTTCAAGGATTACCTCCGGGAACATCAAGCTGGAGATGGAGCGGATTGACCTGGTGGAGCTGGTGCACCAGACGGAAGGGGAGTTCGATGAGAAATTTGAGGCCAGGGGGCTTAAGGTGGTCACGAAACTGCCTAAGGAGCCGGTGGTAATCTTGGCGGATGGGAGGCGCATTTGGCGGGTATTGGAGAACCTTTACAACAATGTGGCGAAGTATGCCATGGAGAATACCAGAGTGTATGTGGATATGGCGGCGGATGGGGAGCATTCTTGGCTTTCCATTAAGAATATCTCAGAAAATGCGCTGAACATCCCGTCGGAAGAGCTGACGGAGCGGTTTATCCGGGGGGATATCTCCAGGAGCACGGAAGGGAGCGGCTTGGGGCTGTCCATCGCAAAAGACCTTACGGAGCTGATGGGGGGCACCTTTGAGATTTATTTGGATGGGGACTTATTTAAGGTGATGATTGGGTTTCGGGAGATAATTTCGTGAAAAATTATATTGCAGGGAGTCGGAAAAAACCTTATAATAAGTAGTTGATAGCAATCGAAGGATGTTTGCGCGCATTTGAATAGAGATTAGGAGGAAGAAAATGGTTAAATTACATGACGGCGGCGTCTATCTGGTAAACGGCTCCACATTGCTGGAGGACGGCCCGCAGGCTCAGGCAGCTGTCCAGGCAGCGGCAGGGAAGGCTGTGGGCAAGGAAGAGGCGGCGCAGAATACAATCGCTTATGGGATTCTGTCTGAGCACAACACTTCAGGCAATATGGAGAAGCTCAAGATTAAGTTCGACAAGCTGACCTCTCATGACATCACCTTTGTGGGGATTATTCAGACAGCCAGGGCGTCCGGCTTAGAGAAGTTCCCCGTGCCCTATGTGCTGACCAACTGCCACAATTCCTTGTGCGCCGTGGGCGGCACCATCAATGAGGACGACCACATGTTTGGCCTTACCTGCGCCAAGAAATACGGCGGCGTCTATGTGCCCCCGCATCAGGCTGTCATCCACCAGTTTGCCAGAGAGATGTTGGCAGGGGGCGGCAGGATGATATTGGGCTCGGATTCCCATACCCGTTACGGCGCTTTGGGCACCATGGCTATGGGCGAGGGCGGCCCGGAGCTGGTGAAGCAGCTGCTGGGCAAGACTTACGACATCAATATGCCCAAGGTGGTGGGCGTGTACCTGACCGGGAAGCCTGAAGCAGGCGTAGGGCCCCAGGATGTGGCTCTTGCCATTATCGGCGCAGTCTTTGCCAATGGCTATGTGAACAATAAGGTGATGGAGTTTGTAGGTCCCGGCGTGTCCAGCTTGAGCGCAGATTTTCGGATTGGCATTGACGTGATGACTACAGAGACCACTTGCCTGTCTTCCATTTGGAGGACGGACGGCGCTATCCGGGAATTCTACGAAATCCATGGCCGGACGGAGGATTACAAGGAATTGAACCCTGGCCAGGTGGCTTATTACGATGGGATGATTGAAGTGGATTTGGGAAAGGTGAAGCCTATGATTGCCATGCCTTTCCACCCCAGCAACACCTATACCATTGAAGAGCTGAACGCAAACTTGATGGATATTTTAGACGACTGTGAGAAGAAGGCCAAGGTGAGCTTGGGCGGCGCCGTGGACTTCACCTTGAAGGATAAAGTGCGGGGCGGGCGGCTCTACGTGGATCAGGGCATTATCGCAGGCTGCGCAGGCGGCGGCTTTGAGAATATCTGCGATGCGGCGGATATTTTGAAGGGCGCAAGCATTGGATCGGATGAATTTACCCTGAGCGTATACCCGGCCAGCATGCCGGTTTATATGGAGTTGGTGAAGAACGGCGCAGCCGCAGCCCTGATGGGCGCAGGCGCAGTGATGAAGACCGCATTCTGCGGGCCCTGCTTCGGCGCAGGGGACACCCCCAGCAACAACGGCTTTTCCATCCGCCATTCCACTCGGAATTTCCCCAACCGAGAGGGCAGCAAGCTCCAGAGCGGCCAGATAGCCTCTGTGGCTTTGATGGACGCCCGCTCCATTGCAGCCACGGCTGCCAACAAGGGCTACCTGACAGCTGCCACGGACGTGGATGTGGCCTACAGCCATCCCAAATACCATTTTGACAGCCAGATTTACGCAAACCGCGTATTTGACAGCAAGGGCGCAGCAGACCCTGACCAGGAGATTAAGTTCGGCCCCAATATCAAGGACTGGCCTTCCATGAGCCCGCTGCCTGAGAACATGGTGCTGAAAGTGGTGTCTGAAATCCATGACCCGGTTACCACGACGGACGAGCTTATCCCATCCGGCGAGACTTCCTCTTACCGCTCCAATCCCTTGGGCCTTGCAGAGTTCACCCTGTCAAGGAAAGACCCTGCCTATGTGGGTCGGGCTAAGGAAATCCAGAAGGCGCAGAAAGCCTTAGAGGCTGGCTCCTGCCCCATAGAGGCTCTGGATGAGCTTGCCCCTGTGATGGAGGCGATTCAGAAAGCTTTCCCGGAGAAAGCATTTGGGGAGAGCAGGAAGCAGGATTACCTGGGCTTTGGCAGCACGATTTTTGCCGTGAAGCCTGGAGATGGCTCCGCCCGGGAACAGGCGGCTTCCTGCCAGAAGGTGCTGGGCGGCTGGGCGAACATTGCCAATGAATACGCCACCAAGCGGTATCGCTCCAACTTGATTAATTGGGGAATGCTGCCCTTCCTGATTCCGTCCGGAGAGCTTCCCTTTGCAAACGGCGATTACCTGTTCCTGCCGGATATCCGCAAGGCAATCGAGGAGCGCAAATCCCAGGTTTTGGCTTATGTGGTGAAGGACGGCGCCCTCCATGCTTTCAACCTGGGTATGGGAGAGCTGACAGAGGACGAGCGCACCATTATCTTAAAGGGCTGCCTGATTAATTATTACAAGGGCTAAGCCTGGGCTGGCGCAGCCATTTACCCAAACCAGCAGGCCTGGCCAAGCCCCGCATGGGAGGCGGGGGCTTGGCAGCAGGCTTCTGGGAATCTCACCGACAGAAAAGAGGAAATATTATTTTGGAAGAGCAAGAAAAAAAACAGCCAAATGAAAAAATGAATTGGAATATTAAGCCCTATCTAGCCATGGGGCTTATTGCGTTTTTAGTCATCGTTATGAGCATCGCTTTTTTCTTCCTGCTATACCGCTACCATGGCATCACAAGGAACCTGGGAGCTTTGATGTCTATCTTACAGCCGGTCACCATTGGCTTGGCGCTGGCCTATCTGATTACCCCTATTGTCAATTTTGAGGAGCATTGCCTGCTTCCTTTGGCTCTTGAGCGGATGAAGAGCGAGAAGAAGGCCAGAAAGACCGTGCGCGTTGTCAGCATCTTTGGCGCTCTGGTATTTGTGGGCGCAATCATAGGCATTTTGCTGCAGATGGTAATTCCGGAGCTGTACCGCAGCATCAATGGGATGATTGACACTATGCCCAAGCAGGTCAATAGCTTTATGGAATGGCTGGGCAGCTATGTGAATGCCGACAGCGAGGTTGCCAGCTATTTGGAAATGGCCCTTACGAAGGGGACGGAGTTCTTTGAAAACTGGGCGCGGACCGATTTCCTCCCCCAGACCCGCAACTTGATTGCAGGACTGACCTCAGGGGTGATTATCGCCGTGCGCCTTTTGTTTAATGTGATTATCGGAATCATACTCTCTATCTATATCCTGATGAGCAAGGAAGCGCTGATTGGCCAGAGCAAGCAGATTGTGTATGCGCTGTTTTCTGGGAAAAAAGCCAATGCCATCATCCGCACCGTACATAAGAGCAATGAGATTTTCGGCGGCTTCATTTCCGGCAAAATCTTAGATTCCCTGATTATCGGAATCCTCTGTTTTATTTGCCTGTATTTTATGAAGATGCCCTATACTGTGCTGGTCAGCGTCATTGTGGGCGTGACCAATGTCATCCCATTTTTTGGACCCTACCTGGGGGCGGTGCCCAGCGCAATCCTGATTATGCTGGCAGACCCCATCAAGGGGCTGTATTTTATCCTGTTTATCCTGATATTGCAGCAGGTGGACGGGAACATTATCGGCCCGAAGATTCTGGGGGACTCCACGGGGCTTTCCTCCTTCTGGGTGGTGTTCGCCATCCTGGTGGCCGGCGGACTGTGGGGCGTGTTCGGCATGATTATCGGCGTGCCTCTTTTGGCGGTGGTTTTCTACATCGTGCGCAATGCTCTGGACTATATCATGGAGAAAAAGGGCCTGCCGAAGGATCCGGAGGGCTTTGTGAAGGCTGAGCGCCTGGATTTAGAGGCCAACCATCTGATTTATTGGCAGGAAGAGGAGGGTCCGCCTGTCGAAAAGAGGGAGAAAACCAAGAGAAAAGGAAAAAAGTGACAATGCTTGCAGGATATTTGCCCCAAATGTGTGATTTTTTTGACATATTGGGGGGAAATATGGTAGACTATACCATATTGCAGAAGTTCTGAGGTGGGATTGTTGGATAAATATGAATATAAGCTTAAGGTAGAGCAATTAGAGCGGCTGCTGCAGGAAAAAGACTATGAGACAGCGGCAGGGATAGCGGATACCATTAACTGGAGGAAAGTCAAGAGCGCAGCGACGCTGTGCATGGTTGGCGAGATATACGACAGGAGCAAGCGGTACGAGGACAGCAGGGAAATCCTCCTTATGGCATACGACAGGGCGGCTGTGGGGAGGAATGTCCTTTACCGCCTTACTTTGGTTGCCCTGAAGATGGGCAATCTGGAAGAGGCGAAAGATTATTTTGAAGAATTTTTAGACGTGGCGCCCAAGGACAATTCCAAGTATGTGCTCCGTTACCAGATTGCGAAGATGGATGGGGAGCCCCTGCGGGAGCAGATTGAGATATTGGAGGAGTTCAAGGAGCGGGATTTCAGGGAGGAATGGGCCTTTGAGTTGGCTTATCTGTACCACAAGGCAGGGGACGGCGCGCGGTGTGCGGCAGTCTGCGATGAACTGGAGCTCTGGTATGGGGATGGGGAATATGTGGAGAAAGCATTGGAAATGAAAATGCTCCATCAGCCCTTGAACCCCAGGCAGGAGGAGAAGTACCGCCAGTTCTGCCGGCAGAGGCGGGGCAGGGGAAAGAGCCAGGCCAAGGGGAAAGAAAGGGCGGACGCAGATGGCGGCAGCCCAGATGGCCTGCCGGATATTACCCCATCCCCCAGCAAGTTCAACACCTCCAACCTCCAGGCGGAGCTGTCAAAGGGAATGCAGCAGATTATGAATGCCAGCACCCAGGAGAAGGTCACCGATACCATGGACAACATTAAGAGGATGGTGAAGGATATCCCATACCTCCAGATGCCCCCGTCTGGCAGGGCAGAAGAGGCAGAGGGGCAGTTTGGCCATATTGAGACAGAGGAAGAAATCGATCGGTCTTTAAATTCCCAGTTTAACCAGTACTTGGCAGAGGAGTGGGACGGCCAATATCGGATGCATGTGCCGGCAGGCGCAGCCTATGAGCCCCAGGTAGCAGGCCAGATGAACATAGACGATGTCCTGTCAGAATGGGAAAGGACCCAGCGGGCCTATGAGGCCGTAATGGAAAATGCCAAGCAGCGTAAGCTGGAATCTGCCAAGGCCAGAGCCTGGCAAGAAGCCCAGGAACTGATGAGCCGTTTGAACAGCATCTTGCCGGAACTGGAAGCCGGCGTGTCCACCCAGGAGCTGATGGAAAAGCAGTACCTGCAGGAAGGAGAGGCCAAACTATATTCGGAGGGACAAGACGCACCGGAGGGCTATTATGCCAAAGAGCCAATGATGCAGAGTGGTTATGATTCAGAGGAATCCATGGTTCAGGATGGGTATTATACCGAAGAATCTGTAGGCCAGGCCGGTTATTACACCGAAGAGCCGGCAGTTCAGGATGGCTATTCTATCGAAGAGTCAGCAGGGCATTCCGGTTATTATGGCGAAGAAACTGCTGGAGATTATTTTGGCGGAGCGCCAATAGAGAATCCGGGCTATCGTCAGGAAGGCTATTACAGCGATGAGCCGGAGGGGCATTCCGTTTATCAAAGCGAAGGCTGTGACATGGGAGAGCCGGCAATTCAAAACGGCTATTATCCAGAAGATGTGGCAGAGCAATATGGCTATGGCACAGAAAGCTCTGCAATTCAGGACACTTATAATCCAGAAGAGCCAATGGATCAGCAGAGCAATTATGACGAAGAGCTAACAGAACAATCAGACGGTTATGGCGAAGAGCCAACGGAACAAAGCGAGTGTTTAGAGAGATTAGAAGGGGAAGAAGGCGATTCTTTAAGAGGAACAGCAGAACAAGAAAGCGAGTGCC